>CAZQYA010000041.1:0-20567 GCA_964597325.1 uncultured Desulfovibrionaceae bacterium | reverse complement strand
CCCGCTATATCCTTGACGAACTCGACTTCGACTCCGGGCCGGTGCCCTTCAAGGAACTCGGCAACGTCAGCCCCAAGATCCTGGCCCAGATCCTGCGCAACGAGCATCCTCAGACCCTGGCCCTCATTCTTGGGCACCTGCCGCCCGAAAATGCCGGCAACCTGCTCCAGAACATGAGCGCCGGAGTGCGGGCCGAAGTTTTGGTCCGCCTGGCCAAACTCGAGGCCGTGGCCGAAGAGATGCTCGTAGAGGTGGACCGGGTCCTGCAGAGTCAGCTCATCGCCATTGGCGGCAAGGAAGGCCGCAAGGTTGGCGGTGTCAGCTCCGTAGCGGAAATTCTGAACGCCATCGACCGCGCCACCGAAGAAGAGATCATGGCCGACATCGAAGAAGAAAGCGCGCAGCTTGCCGAAGAAATCAAGCAGCTCATGTTCGTCTTCGAGGACATCATGAAGATCGATGACCGCGGCATCCGCGAAATTCTCAAGGAAATCAGCAATGAGGACCTTACCGTATCCCTGAAGACCGCGCCGGAGGAGCTTCGCGAAAAGTTCTTCAAGAACCTGTCGGAACGCGCCGGCAACATGATCCGCGAAGACCTCGAAATCATGGGCCCGGTCAAGCTCTCGGAGGTCGAGGCGGCTCAGCAGAACATCGTCAAACAGGTGCGTCGACTGGAAGCCGAAGGACGCATCATTATCGCCGGCAGCGGAGGCGAAGTCCTTGTCTGAAAACGCCCCGATCCCCGGAAGGCTCATTCACGGCCTGCACAGCGGCGACCTGAGCCGAATGAATCGCCCGGCTGCCGCCACCTGGAACGACGAAACCGAGGCCCGATACATGGAACAGGTACGAGAACGCGCTCAGCAGATGGCCAGGGACATCCTGGCCCAGGCCCTGGCCGAGGCCGAACAGATCCGCAGACAGGCCAGGGAGGACGGCCTTGCCGAGGCCCGCGAGGAGATCCAGGCGCGCGCCCGGGCCGAAGCCGCCAAAGTCACGGACTTCCTGGGTGCGATGCATTCCGCCCTGGAAGGCGAAAAGGAACGCGTCTTCACCGAACACAAGCAGGCCCTCTTCGAAGTCCTGCGACTTGCCTTCGAAAAGACCCTCGGCGTAATGCTGGCCGAAGACCGCCAAAACGTCCTTCAGACACTTTTCGAAGAGGCCGTTTCCCAGCTCCAAACAACATCATGCATCACTGTCCACGTCTGCACCGCCGACCTCGATCTTGCCCGTGAACTCATTGAAAACACCAGGCAGACACGGCCCGACCTGCCGGAACTGCGCGTTTGCCCCTGCGCGGAACTCGAACTCGGCGGCGTGCGCATCGAAAGCGGCGACGGCCTGGTCGACAACTCGGTCCTCTCGCGTTTCGAGCAGGTCCGCTCCATTCTCGAAGGGTACAGGGAAAATTCATGACCGCCGACCTGGACGGAACCCTGCAGCTCCTCTCCGGCCTGCAGCCGGCCCAGGCGTACGGCAAGGTGACCAAGGTTGTGGGACTCGTGGCCGAAGGGCGCGGCATCAAGGCGCCCCTCGGCTCCGTCTGCCAGCTCCTGCCCGGCGACACCGGCCGCCAAACCATCAACGCCGAAGTCGTCGGATTCCGGGATGACGTCATGCTGCTCATGCCCTACGGCGAGATGCGCGGCATCCGCCCCGGCAGCCTCATCCGCAACACCAGCACTCCGCCCCACTTTCCCGTGGGCAACAGATATCTCGGCCACGCCGTGGACGCCTTCGGCAACAGCCTGGACCCGGACGTGGACCTCTATGCCGCCCGGCACTACCCCCTGCACGCGGATCCGCCCAACCCCCTGACGAGACCACGCATCACGGAACCCCTTGATGTGGGTGTGCGGGCCATCAACGGGCTGCTGACCCTGGGCAAGGGCCAGCGCATCGGGATCATGGCGGGTTCGGGCGTGGGCAAAAGCACCCTCATGGGCATGTTCGCGCGCTATACGTCGGCCGATGTGAACGTCATCGCCCTCATCGGCGAGCGCGGCCGCGAGGTGGTGGATTTCATCGAGAAGGACCTGGGTCCCGAGGGGCTGGCAAATTCCGTGCTGGTGGTGGCCACGTCGGACCAGGGGCCGCTGGTGCGCATGCGCGCGGCCTACGCGGCCACGGCCGTGGCGGAATTCTTCCGCGACCAGGGCAAGGACGTGCTGTTCATGATGGACTCGGTCACGCGCTTCGCCATGGCCGCGCGCGAGGTGGGCCTGGCCGCGGGCGAACCGCCCACCACCAGAGGATATACACCCACGGTGTTTTCCCACCTGCCGCGACTGCTGGAACGGGCCGGACGTTCAGCCAAGGGCAGCATAACAGGCATCTACACCGTACTCGTGGAAGGCGACGACTTCAACGAACCCGTGGCCGACGCCGTCAGATCTATTCTGGACGGACACGTCGTCCTGACCCGCGAACTGGCGGATCAGGGGCACTACCCGTCCATCGACATCCTCAAGAGCGTCAGCCGTCTGGCCGGAGACGTCTGCCCCGCCCCGGTGGTGTCCGCCGGGCGCAACCTCGTGCGCCACCTGTCCACATTCAGACGCGTGGAGGACATGGTCAACATCGGTGCCTACGCCCGCGGATCGAGTGCCGACATCGACCAGGCCCTGGACATGATCGGCCCCATCCGAGCCTTTCTGCAGCAGGACATCTCCGAACGCAGCACCTTGAGTCAGGCCTTCGACGATCTGAAAAAACTCACCGGCCAGCAGCCCCACGCCTCCGTCAAGCCACGCGCCTAACTGACTGCTGGAAAATCAACATCCTCAAGACATTCAATGATGGCGTGATGCAAGAAATCGAAAAAAGCCGGGCCGCCCAATGTATTTCGCATACATAGGCGGCCCGGCTTTTTTTCGCTGACGCAGCAGATCGCCGTTTTTCAGGCGGCCAGCTAGTCCGCTGAACCTCCGGCCACGCGCAGGACCTCCTCGTAGGTGGTCACACCCCGCACGACCCGCTCCATGCCATCATCCATGAGGGAGCGTACCCCTTTGCCGCGCACCAGGGTCCGGAGTTCCGCGAGCTCCACGTTGCGGCGGATAGCCTCCTTGACCTCCGTATCGAAGGGCAGGATCTCGAAAATGCCCGTCCGCCCGTAATACCCCGTCTGGCGGCAATGATCGCACCCCCTGCCCATCCAGAGCATCTGGCCCTCGGGAATATAGCGCTCCAGCCCCAGGGCGTGGAGCTTTTCGTAATTGGGCTCGTACTGGACCTTGCAGTGCGGACAGATGTTTCGCACCAGGCGCTGGGCAATGCAGCCGATGACCGCAGCGTTGATGAGATAGGCGTCCAGCCCCAGGTCCAGCAGACGCGTCAGGGCGGAGCTGGCGTCATTGGTATGCAGGGTGGAAAGAACGATATGGCCCGTAAGGGCGGCCTGCACGGCCTGCTCCGCCGTCTCCAGGTCGCGCATCTCGCCGATCATGACGATGTCGGGATCCTGGCGCAGGATGTGCCGCAGCATTTGTCCGAAGGTCACGCCTATTCTGGACTGGATGCCGATCTGATTGAAATCGTCCACGACCATTTCGATGGGATCTTCGAGGGTCACGACATTGACCTGCGGATTGGCCAGCACCTTGAGGGTCGAATACAGGGTCGTGGACTTGCCGCTGCCCGTGGGCCCCGTAACCAGGATGAGGCCGTACGTGCTGCGCAGGAAACGGCTGAACGTCTCGTACTGGACGGGCATCATGCCCAGCTCTTCGAGATTCTTGAGGGTGCTGTCGCTGGAAAGCAGACGCAGCACCATTTTTTCACCAAATGCCACGGGCACGGTGGACACGCGCACGTCCGTGGGCACCCCGGCCAGGACGAGCTGCACGCGGCCGTCCTGAGGCCGGCGCTTTTCCGAGATATCGAGCCGGCTCATGCCCTTCAACCGATTGATCATGGCCAGGTGGACCGTCAGGGGCAGGCGGTGCAGGTCGTGCAGGATGCCATCGATACGGAATCGGACGAGGGCGTAATTTCGCTTGGGCTCGATGTGGATGTCGCTGGCCCGCTCCCTCAGCGCCGAACGCATCAGGTAGTCCACGGCCTTGATGATATGTCTGTGGGAATCGGGGTCTGACGTCTCGGCAACTTTAACCCGCGCCTCCAGGTTGCCGACCTCGTTGGACGACATGAACTCGATCTCCGCGGCCTGAATGGCCGTGCGGAACTGGTAGTAGTCGTCAATGAGCCGGTTGATATCCTGGCGGGTGCTCAGGAACACTTTATACGGCAGGTCGCTGACGCGCTCCATGTCATGCCAGAGCTCGGGCCGGAACGGGTTGAACACGGCCAGCTCCAGCTCGCCATCACGGATCATGATGGGCACCAGGGTGTTCATGCGCGCAAAACTCTCGGAGATGGTCTTGGTGGTGACCTCCATGTCCAGGTCGAAGGGGTCGACCCTCCGAAACGCCACCCCCTCCCGACGCGCCACAGCTTTGAGGATGACCTCCTCGGTGATGCGCCCTTCCGGCCCTCCCGGCTCCTTGGGGGCCTTGCGGATGTTGAACCGAATCAGGCTGTCGATCCCTTCCCCGCAGTCCAGTTCCACGCCGTGCTTGTGGGCGTGCTCCCGGATGATCTCCGCCTGGGCCGCAGAGATCTCGCCCTCTCCGGTCAGGACGTCCAGGAGATAGTTCAGGGAATAGACAATTCGACGATTTTTGAAATCATTGTCCACGTTGCACCTTCCCGTGCATGGCCACGATCCTGTCCACGATGGCCGTGGTCGAATATCCTTCGAGAAGCGGGATGGACAGGACCCTGCCCCCGCGCTCTTCCACCAGATCCCGCCCGACGATCCTGTCCACGCTCCAGTCCCCGCCTTTGACCAGGATGTCGGGCCTGACCGCCTTGATAAGCTCGTAGGGCGTGTCCTCCTCAAAGAGGACGACATAATCCACGCACGCCAGCGCCGCCAGAACCAGGGCCCGGCTCGCCTCATCGTTGACAGGCCTGAGGGCCCCCTTGAGGCGCCGCACCGAGGCGTCGCTGTTCAGGCCCACCACGAGGCAGGAACCCAGGTCCCGCGCGCGCTGGAGGTAATCGACATGTCCGGGGTGCAGGATGTCGAAGCATCCGTTGGTGAACACCACCTCGCCCCTGCCGGCGAGCAGGGGCGCCTCTTCAGGCCTGAGTATCTTGTCTCGAGTGTTGTGCATGGGTCCATGGGGGTTTGACGTGAGCCGGGGCGTGCCGTACATCTCGCAAAAAAATTCCGCCGGGAAGTGCAATGTCCAAAAACTGGCTTCAGTCCAAACATGATTCCTTTGTCCGCGACGTGCTGCGTGATTTCTGCCAGATCACCAGCGCCCTGGAAACACATTTTTCCGAGTACGATCAAAGCGGTTCGGTAAGCTTCCACTTTTTCGACGACATCCTTGGCCGCCAGAACAACAAGGGGCCCCTGTGGCGTCTCAAGGACACGTCCCACCTCCTGTTCCGCAACGAGGAGCGCACCACCTACGCCGTGCTCGGAGAATACCTGGACTGGGCCCTGGGCTACATCTTTCACGAGTGCATCAAGCTCAAGGAAGACGCTTACCAGCAGATGAATTACAAGCCCCGCTTCAAGCAGTTGCAGCAGTCCACGTCCCTGACGCCGGAAGAGCAGCACATCGGATCAGAACTGTACGCGGTCATCAGGCAGACGTCAGAAAGCATTGAACGCGAGGTGCGACGCATCCGATTTATCCTCTTCCACTGCAAACGCATGTTCATTCTATATCTTCCCCTGCACAGAGAAAACCCCTTGCTGGCCCGTTTCCTCCATGCCAGAAACGAACTCGTCCGCAACATTTTCAAGGGGTATGCCGACGAACTTCTGGAAGCCATCTACGACCAGGGGATTCATTGCATGTACGAACTGGCCGCCCAGTCCCTGGAAGAGGGAGGCTGGCTGGAAGAGGCCGCGCAGGCCAAGGCGCTGGCGCAGCGGGAGTCGTGAAAAAAGACTTGAAATCGCCACCGGCGGTGCTAGGTTTTCCAGACTGAATCAATGTGACGATCAAACCTTAACGCTTACCGAGGAATACTGCCATGCGTTACCTGAAATATGTCATCTTCGCGCTGTTGCTGACGACCGTGGGATGTGCCGGCATGGACTTCACGGGCTCCTCCACCGAAGACCCAGCGGCACCGGAGCAGACAAGCTTCTTCTATGATTTCAATGATATAAGAGTTCCTGAAGAAATGGAGATCCAGCCCGACGAGTCTTCCATCACCCCATCCGAAAACGGCAAGTACGGGACCATCAGATTCAAGGGCTGGGCTGAGCCCATTTCACTTTTCGACTATTTTTTCAATAACATGCCGAAGGATGGCTGGACCCTGGTGACATATCAGAAGTACCAGCGCTACTTCCTGGTCTTCAGCAAGGACAACCGTGTCTGCATGATCAACATCGAGGATAACCCCTTCTGGTACACATGGCTCGAGATCAAGGTCACGCGCAAGGTCGCGGACACACACTCACCGGCGTACTCAACCGGAGCGCAGCCCATGGACTCCTACCCTTCGTCGGGCACCATCCTCGAAAACGAAAGGACTCTGGCACAGTGATTCCCGACCATTATTTTTTTGATACGTTTCACGGGAAACGTCTTCACCTCGGAGTCACCGGCTCCATCGCCGCCTACAAGGCCCTGGATCTGACCAGGGCCTTTCTTCGTCTGAACATCCAGGTGGGGGTGACCCTGACCGAGGCTGCTCGCAGATTCGTGACGGAGCTGTCCTTCAGCGCCCTCGGGGCTGATCCGCTGTTCACGGACATGTTCGCACAGGGCATGAACTACGATCATCTCGAGCCCGCCGTGGCCGATGCCTTTCTCGTGGCGCCGGCCACGGCCAACACCCTGGCCAGAATGGCAAACGGTCTGGCCGACGAGCTGCTCTGCTGCCAGCTCCTGGCCTATCCAGGCCCCGTGCTGGTCGCCCCGGCCATGAACCCCCGCATGTGGACCGCCCAGGCCACACAACGCAACTGGGACCTGCTCGGGGAACGCGGCGTTCGCAGGATCGCGCCCGAATGCGGCAACGTGGCCTGCGGGGACACGGGCCAGGGACGTCTGGCGACTGTTGACGAAATATTCATCCAGACCCTGGCGACTCTGGCGCCGCAGGATCTGCACGGCAAGAAGATCATGGTTACCCTGGGGCCCACCCGGGAATATTTCGACAGGGTCCGGTTCTGGTCCAATCCATCCAGCGGGACCATGGGGGCCACGCTGGCCATAGCGGCCGCCCTGCGCGGGGCTGACGTCACAGCCGTGACCGGCCCTGTGGACCTGACCCTGCCCAGCATGATCCGCAGGGTTCCCGTGGTTTCTGCCCGCGAAATGTTCGAGGCCAGCAGGGATCTTTTCCCGACCCAGGACATCGGTTGCTTCACCGCGGCGGTGGCTGATTTCCGCCCGCCGACGTGTTCTGCGGACAAGTTCAAGAAAGGCGGGAGCCCCCTTTCCCTGACGTTCGAGTCCAACCCGGACATCCTGGCGACCCTGAGTGTCGCCAAACGTCAAGAACAGACGACCATCGGATTTGCGGCCGAAGCGCAGCAACTTGAGGAAAATGCCAGAGGCAAACTCGAGCGCAAAAATCTCGACCTGATCGTAGCCAACCCCGTAGACGAGTCCGGCGCCGGCTTCGCCTCGCGGACCAACCGGGTGCTGGTCATGGACCGGCATGGCCGAAAGGAATCGTGGCCTCAATTGCCCAAAACGGAAATCGCCTGGAGGATCTGGGATTGGATCTTGATGAATACACCTTGAGCGAAGCCCAGCGAACGCTGAAGCGTCTCGGCATCACTCACCTCTGGCGGGACCACGCGCCCGAAGCGCTGTCGCATTCCGATTCCGCACCGGATTCAGAATCCACCGCATCTGCTGTCGAGTCAAACTCCCGGCCTGCAACGCAACCCGCACGCACAGCGACGGCCCGCAGCAAGGGAAAGCGCACGCCCCCAGGCGAACTCACTGCGCCACGTCCTGAAAAAAGCGGTGTCCAGGAACGCCTTTCCCCGTTGCTCCGCTCATTGTTTCACGGGAAACAATCCCCGTGCCGAACGCTGTGGACCTACGATGGCTTGCACGAAGACCTGCAGCAGACAGTCATTGCGGCCCGCCTGGAGATGTTCCGGAAAATCCAGACCAGCGTCATATCGCACCTGGGATGGCCGGCCAATGACGTAGTCTCCTGGCCCCTGGACATCCCTGGCCACCTGTTTCTCCAGGGCATTATCCATTTCAGACCATCCATTATCGTAGCCTTCGACCCTGCCCCGAACTTGCCCTCAGCCCCCCCTGAATCCGAGGGCGGCATCATTCTCAAAGCGTGTCGCGTCCAAATCCTCCCGTCGTTGGCAGACATGGCTGCTGGAGACAAGGACCTCAAAAACATCGCCTGGACCGCGCTGAAACAACTGAGCCCCCAATAAACCGCCCTTCTCACTGCCCGAGTTTCACAACAAAGATCACGTTTTTTGCTGTGATTGCAATTTCCGAGTTGCCGAGCAAAGCGCCTTGCGCTAGATGTTTCCCATATTTTGTTTCACATGGAGCATCGCATGAAAATTCTCATCACAGGCGCGGCAGGATTCATCGGATTTCACTTGGCCAAGCGTTTCGCCGAGGCAGGTGCCGACGTTTTCGGAATTGACAATCTCAATGATTACTACTCAGTAGACCTCAAGAAAGACAGATTGCGCCAGCTTGAGCAAATACCAAATTTCCGTTTTGAACTGGTCGATCTCGCTGACGGAGAGGCCTTGACCGGTCTGTTCAAAACCTGCGGATTCACACACGTGGTCAATCTGGCTGCCCAGGCAGGGGTTCGGTACTCCCTCATCAATCCCAAATCATACATCGATTCGAATATCGTCGGGTTTGCCAACCTCCTGGAATGCTGCAGGCATAACCATATCCAACACTTTGTCTACGCCTCTTCGAGCTCTGTATACGGGCTGAACACGTCCATGCCCTTCTCGGTCCATGACAACGTCGACCACCCGGTCAGTCTTTACGCGGCCAGTAAAAAATCGAACGAGCTCATGGCGCACACCTACAGCTACCTTTACAAACTTCCGACCACGGGTCTTCGCTTCTTTACGGTCTACGGTCCATGGGGCAGGCCCGACATGGCCCTGTACCTGTTCACCAAGGCCATTACCGAAGGCAAACCCATCAACGTTTTCAACCACGGAAAGATGCGCCGCGACTTCACATACATCGACGACATCGTGGAAGGCGTGTTCCGGGTCGTTCACCGCATTCCCGAACCCAACCCGCTCTGGGACGGGGATTCGCCGGATCCGGGATCATCACCTGCCCCCTACAAACTCTACAACATCGGCAACAACAACACCGTAGAGTTGGAGCAGTTCATCAGTGTGCTCGAAAAAGCGCTTGGTCAGAAGGCAATCCGCAACTACATGGACCTGCAGCCGGGCGACGTTCCCGCCACCTATGCCAACGTGGACGACCTCATCAATGATGTGGGTTTCAAACCATCCACGACCATCGAAGATGGCATTGAGCGGTTCATTGCCTGGTACAAGGATTACTATCAGAAATAGTTTCCCGTGAAACATCTGGACCGGGAGGACGAAGCATTGGCGCAGACAATCGTTTTGGCGAATCAGAAAGGCGGGGTCGGCAAGACTACGACAACCGTGAACCTGGCCGCATCCCTGGCGGCCATGGAACAGCGGGTGCTGGTCATCGACTGCGATCCCCAGGCAAACGCCTCCAGCGGCCTCGGGGTGGATGTCGCCGGGGTCCGGAGGTCCGTCTACCAGGCGCTCTTCGAGCCCGACCAGGCGGTACGCGGGATCGTCGGATCAGATATGGAGTATCTGAAAATCCTGCCCGCAACCCCGGATCTGGTAGGCGCGGAGCTTGAATTGAGTGGCGAGGAAAACAGGGAATACATGCTGCGCGGTGTTGTCGAAACCCTGGGCGGTGACTACGACTTCGTCCTGATCGACTGCCCCCCCTCCCTGGGACTTATTACCGTCAACGCCCTTTGCGCAGCCAAATGGCTGCTGGTACCGCTGCAATGCGAGTACTACGCCATGGAAGGAATAGCCCAGCTTATGAAGACCTACGGGCTCGTCAAGGAACGGCTCAATCCGGATCTGGACATCCTGGGCATCCTGCTGACCATGTTCGACAAACGCAACAAGCTCTCCTTCCTGGTCGAACGAGAGGTTCGTGACCATTTCGGAGAGCTTGTATTCAACACGTCTATACCGAGAAATGTACGACTTTCAGAAGCACCAAGCCACGGACTGCCGGCTATCCTCTACGATATCCGTTCCCTGGGAACGCAATCATACATTTCTCTTGCCCAGGAAATCATCGAAAGCGGCAGGCTTCAACCGCAGGCGCAGGACATCTGAGGCGTGCAGGTGACCGTGACCTTATCCTTGAAATGACGCTTGGTGACCCGAGAGTTGCAAGCCGCACACTGAAATGACAACAGGCCGCCCATGTTCGCGGCACGAAGGATAAATTTTCTGGGATCATCGGCCTGCCAATCGGCCGTGGAAGCACCGCAGGTTTCACACGTTACATCCGTGGGCAGGTCGTAGCGCAGGTCCCAATGCTTCACGAGGAGAGCGTAATCGGCCATGGGCTCCACAACGGCTTGTTCGGAAGGATACAACTTTTCCAGAACGCCAAGAACATGCTTGCAGACGTGCTGCCACATCTCCTCTTCGAGATAGACACCCTGGGGCTGACCTTGGGCATCGACGACATATCGGACGGCGGTTTCCTTGTTCACATGGACTCCGGTAGGTTGAGGTTCAGTCAGCTCAAAAAGTAAATACGAAACGCAAAGGGTCAATGTCCCTGATGCAAACATCCGCGGGTAGATTATGACAATGAAGAAAAGAGGGCTCGGCCGAGGGCTTGATGTACTCATCAAGAGTCGAAATGTCGAACCCGGACCCGGCGCCGAAATAGTGCACCTGAACGTGGAGGCACTGAGCCCCAACGAACACCAGCCCCGCCACCACTTCGATCAGGCGGCCCTGGAGGAGTTGGCGGCGTCCATCAAATCCCAGGGCCTGATCCAGCCCGTGCTGGTCAGACCCCTTGGGGAGCAGGGTAAATACGAGATCGTGGCCGGCGAGCGGCGCTGGAGGGCCAGTCGCATGGCCGGACTGCGCAGCATCGACTGCATCGTCAGGCAGTTGGACGACTCGGAAAGCATGGCCATCGCCCTGATCGAAAACCTGCAGCGCGAGGACCTCAATCCCATGGAAGAGGCCCGGGCCCTGAGCCAGATCAAAGACCACTTCGAGATCACCCAGGACGAACTGGCGGACAAGATAGGAAAAAGCAGACCGGCCGTGACCAACAGTCTGCGCCTCCTTCGCCTGCCGGATGCGGTGCAGACCATGCTCGAAAACGGAAACCTGTCGGCTGGACATGCCAGAGCCCTGCTTGGACTGTCCGAAACCTCGGACATGGAGGACGTGGCCCGCATTGTCATCGAGAAAAAACTCAACGTACGCGCCACGGAGAAGCTGATCAAGAAGTTCCGGCAGGACAGCACTCGAAAAAAACCGGTCCGCAAGAAGCCTGTCATCGAGGATATTGCCCGGGCTCTGTCGGGCCTGGAAAACGACTTTGCCGTCAAACATTCCGGCACACTCAAGAAGGGCAGAATCGTCTTTTCCTACGCGACGAGCGAAGAGCGGGAGCGCATCGCGGAGTTTCTCGAACGCATGGCCAAGGAGAGGCAATAATGAACCTGGCATTCAACGCGTCCCGGATGATCGGCGCCAAGGTGCTCATTATCGGTGACATCATGCTCGACCAGTACCAGACGGGCATTGTGGAGCGCATCTCGCCCGAGGCGCCGGTGCCCGTGGTCAAGGTCACGGACCAGGTCTTCAAGATCGGCGGTGCGGGAAATGTCGCTCAGAATGTGGCGACACTTGGCGGCAAGCCCACCCTCATCAGCATCTGCGGCAAGGACACCTATGGCATGAATCTCTCGAAAATCTGCGATGAGCTCGGGGTGGACTGCGAACTCATCAGATCGGATTTTCGTGAAACGACGCTGAAGACGAGAATCATCGCCGCACATCAGCAGATGCTGCGCGTGGATCGGGAAACGGACAGGGCCCTGGACGAACTGGAATTCTCGGAACTGGTCAAGGCCGTGGAGTCGCGACTGGACGGCTTCGACACCGTGATCCTCTCGGATTACGGCAAAGGTGTCATCTCGGAAAGATTCCTGACATGGTTCCATGAACGAAAAGGACCGGAACAAAAGGTCATCCTGGACCCCAAAACCTGCAACTTCCCCTACTACTCCGGCATCTTCAGCATGACTCCGAACACCAAGGAGGCGTCCGAGGGTGCGGACCTGCCCATCAGGAACCGGGAGGAGATCATCGCTGCCGGCAAAAAAATCATTGATGAGAGAGCGCTTACGACCCTGGTCATGACCCTCGGAGGGGAAGGCATGGCTGTTTTCCTGCCGGGCAAGGGCGTCTTCCACCTGCCGACCATGGCCAGAAAGGTGTTCGATGTGACGGGAGCGGGCGATACGGTCATCGCCGTCATTGCCCTGGGTCTCAGTTCCGGTATGGACCTCCTCAATTCAAGCATACTGGCCAACTGCGCCGCCGGGCTCGTGGTGGGTCAGGTCGGGGCCGTTGGAGTAAGCCAGGAGGAACTTGTGGACGCTCTGGGATCATGGGCCACGGTTCATCATGAAAAATGGAGCGACCTTTAGCTGAATGTTGAAAAATTTCGCAAGGCGTTCAAAAAACGTGAGCGGCAGGAAAGCGAAAAAGCCAGGACACGCAGTGTATTTCGCATACATAAGCGCTCTGGCTTTTTTCGCGGATAAAGCAGATCGCCGGTTTTAACGGTCCGCCACGTCGCTCCACGCGGATCCCCGGGTCCGATGCCCCGACTATACGACGCACTCGGAGCTGCCGCAGCATGGCCCGCCAAGGCCATCGTAAGCAAGGAGTATGCGCCTTTCCATGACGCTCCGGTCCTCGGACAGGACAGAACAGGGATGCTGACTGGCCAGGACTTCCAGATCCTTCCAAAGAGGCACTGCGTGGAAACCTTCAGCCAGGATCCTGCCCGAGGAGGTCTCCACAAGATGCAATTCCATGGAGTCCGTCACGACCACCAGCGGGAATGGTTCCGGGGAATGTATTCGAGCGGCGGCGAGACTTTCTCGAACAAAAGTTCCCACCTCGCCAGGGCAGAAGAACAAGGCAAGCAGCGGCTGCCCGTCCGAGCCGAATACGGCCAGATCTATATTTACGACGTGTTCTTGTCCGGCGACTTCATAACGGATTTCATGTTTCGGCCTGATGCTTTCACGGGGGTATTTCCTGTCCTCCACAAACATTTTCGCCAAAGCCTGACGAAGATCCTCGTAGGTCGTGTCCATAATTTCCTGGCCGGTGAGGTAGTCTGTAATGACGCGGTTCAAGCTGACTTCATGCATGGCGGCCTCCGATATTGTTTTCACATAACTAAGCCATCATTCGAAAGGGGCAACCCCCCTGCCCGATCGGTTGCGTTGACCGGACGGATCTCATCGGATAACAACTTTCCAAAATCCCGGGAAGATATGCATGCAGGATCTGTTTTTTCTCAAATGCGTTGATCATATTCACGGCGGCCTTTGCAACGGACTGACCCGCTTCTCAGGCCCGAGCCGAGCCGCATTGATCTACGCCCTGGACCAGGCGGGTCCATTGCAGGTCTACGATCCGCATGACCTGTTGCGCGGGCATGAACCCAGACTCAAGGAATTGTACCAGAAGGAAAAGATCTGGACCATGTGCGATGCGGGCGAGCCTGATGAGGAAGTTCTGCGATGCAGGAACATGGACCTCACGGGGCTCGTCTCCTACGGCGGAAGATACAGGAACATCTACCATCAGATGTGGTTCACGGAGCAGCATCCCGACATGTGCTCCATCGGCCCTACGGAGAGATGGCTGGAATACGCATGCAGACTCCTCTCACAGGACATGGGGACCCGCAGCATCCTTGATCTCGAAACATCGGGGTATGTCCTTCAGGATTTCGCTACCCACGCTGTGCGGGACCACGTGGTCGACCTGAGGAACCTCAGTGTCGGCCCGGACACGCGCCTGCGCATCTACCCCATCCTCGAAGCCATCCTGAGCATCTCCAAGACACGTGAAGAAGGGAAATGGCCTTTCGGAGACATGATCTTCGTGGAGCCTTCTCAGATCGACAGAATCCACTACATGGCAACCTTCGGCGAGTTTGAACGCCCGGCCATGAAAGACATCAAGCACATCAGAAAGCTCCTGCAGGCCGTGGAAGGCAACGGCCACAAGCTCGTCAGCGACGGTCAGAAGATCATCGGCATCGGCACCGGCAGGATGCCGGACTTCTCGGTAAACGCGGAATTCCGCGGCAGGCACGGCTTCATCCGGGTCCAGGAGGAAACCGTGTGCAGCTTTGCAGACGGCGGCTACCACTCCTCCACACGCAGGGCGAACCTGGTTCAGCTCGAGGAAGCCCTCATGGAACTCAACCTCGAGCCCAACAAGATCTACGCCATCATGAAGGCCGTGGGCACCCTTGTTCGCAGCGCGCAGGAACGCAAACACGGCTGTGCACTGGTCCTGGACTATGGCAGCCCCCTGGCGATCATTTCCGGGCAGAACCTCGAAGCGCCAATGGACCTCAAGCGTCACATGGACATGGAACTGGCGACAGCTCTGGCCAAAGTCGACGGCGCACTGCATATCGACATGATGTACCTGAAACTCAACGCATTTGCCACGCTCCTGGACGGACGGGCCGTGGGTGGTGAAAACAGGGCGCGTGGAGCGAGGTTCAATTCGGCTCTCAGGTTTACCGCCGAACATGACCAGGTCATCGTGATCGTGGTCAGCTCGGACCGGCCGATCTCAGTCATCCAGCACGGAACCGAACTGAAGGCCGCCTGTGACTGGGTTCCAAAATATCAATGCCTGTCGGAACCACCGACCCTTCAAGCCTGGATCAACGACGGCCCCTCCTGACATTTTCACGCATAGAGACTGCTGATAAGAAGGCGCATGGAATGCCCCAACGCTTCGCACTCGGCGTCGGGGATCTTCTCCCCACCCTCGCGAACGTGGAGAATGTCCACGGCCTTGTCCTTTTGCGTGGCGATCTTGGCAAAGAGAAGATCAATGCCGAGGCGATGGAGGGACAGGGAGACCGTAGCCAGAAGCCCGGGAATATCCGGGGCTTCGATAGAAAGGACGGTGTGGAAATCCGAGGCATCATTGTCGAGGTGGACCTGGACCAGTTCCTGGTCACTGGCAAAGACCTTGCGAAGGCGAGGGGCAACCTGCACAGCGAGCCGATCAAGTTCTCCGTCGTCCCCGAAGAAACGCACGAGGGTACTGCGAAAGGCTTCAATGGTCTCCTCGACGTAGAGCATATCCAGCGGTTCCGTGACCCAGAAGACATCGACCACGGTTCTGTCGTCCCAGACAAAAAGCTCTGCACCCAGGACTGACAACCCGTGACGCGCCAGGGCCGCGCATACCCTGGCAAAGAGGCCCGGACTGTCCTTGGAGACGAGTGTCAAACGGATTGCCCGGGTAGTGGCTTTGTGCTCCCAGGACAGCCGGAAAGGGATCTCGTGAGACACGGCAGAAAACTCGCGTACCAGGGCGATATGCTCGATAACCCGTCTGGAACAGGTCTGCATGAGGTACCTGGGCGGCATAACACCCAGAAAACGTTCAAAATCAGACACAGTAAGCTCCGCAGGCCGCTGGGATCGCAGGCCGTCGCGAAGACGGCTCAATTTGTGGACCCGGTTCTCCTCGGAGAAGAAGCCGTACTCAAGAACGCGACGCGTCTTGAAATATGTTTCACTGAGCAGGTTCGCGATCCAGGGATTCCAGGCCTTGGGGCCGGTTGCGACGGAATCTGCCCAGGTAAGCAGGGTCAAGAGTCGGAGCCGACGGATATCGCCCACCACGGCAGCCAGGGCGTGGATGACGGACTCTTCCCCCAGATCCCTCCTCGTTGCCGTATGCACGAGAAGCAGATGCTGCTCCACAAGAAACGCGCACTCTTCGATAAGCTGGTCATCAAACCCAAGACGGGTCAGTATGCTACGACAGACTGAGGCGCCTTCCGCGGCGTGATCGTCGCTGCCCTTGGCGATGTCGTGCAGGAGTGCGGCCCAGCGAAGTCCGGGTTCGCCCCTGAGGTCACCAAGCTCGTCCACCAGAAAGTCGTTCGTCGAATCAGAAACAGCCAGATGCCGCACCGTCTCAACGAGGTGGGGCCCGGCAGGCAACCTGTGATAGGCATCGAACTGAACGAGATGTTCGATGGCGCCGAACTCGGGCAGAAAATGTTTCAGAAACCCCACCTCAAGCATCTGCTCCAGAGCATGGGGAGCTTCAGCGCTGCACAGCAGATCCGCGAATCTCGGGGCGACAGCCCCAGGCCAGTCATAATCGGTTGCGAGATCCGCAAGGCGGTCCTGGATGATGCGCCGCGTGTGCCAACCGATGGGCACACCCGACTGGGCGCTGTGCCGGAACAATTCGATGATGTTGGCGGGATCTGCCGCCAGGACGGAAAAATCGAGACCATCGTGCCGCAGGGTTCCCGCAGACTCGCCCGAGATCAGGGCCTGCGCCTTCTCTAGGCAGAGCCGGCACATGAGGCCTATTTCGGTCATGGCGCGATGCAGATCCGACAGGAACACTTCCACCGACGCCCTGCCACCGCGTGATTCATACCCAAGAATATCCGCGAGTTCGGGCTGCATCTCCAGATGCAGCACCTCGTTCTTGCGTTTTGAAAGACGATGCAGGGCAAGTCGCACGTTGGAAAGAAAAACAGCGTGGCCGGACAGGGCCTCGGCCTCGGAGGCTGATAGAAAGGGCGGGGCCTCCCCGCAGACGCGCCAGATGGACTCGAGCCAATGTATGGTGTGCAGGTCGCGCAGCCCTCCCCTGCCCTCCTTGAGGTTCGGCGAGAGAAGGTGCGAAGTTTCACCGAAGCGGCGATGGCGGTCCTGACGGCGCCTGGCCAGCCAGGAAACTACGTGCTCACGCTGAGTCCGGACAAGGTCACTCACGGCACTCAAGAATTCCCCGAAGTCTTCGGATGACCCGCAGAGAAGCCGAGCATCGAGCAGAGCGCACAGGACCTCGAACTCGGTCGAAGCCAGAGAAATGTTTTCAGACAGGGATCTGACGCCGTGCCCGACATCGAAACCGCTGTCCCACAGCGGCAGGAAAACAGCCTGGGCAATGGCCTCGGTATCGACGCAGGCAGAATCGGACAGGCTGACAAGCAGATCGATATCGGAAAAGGGATGAAGTTCCTGGCGGCCGTAGCCGCCAAGGGCCAGGAGCATGAAGGAACCGGCCCGGGGGGGGATATCCAGGCAGGCAGCCCGAACCCAGCGGTCAACTTCACGTGAAAACCAGGCAGGGGAACGGGTCGAATCCGCATCCCCTGCCCGGTGAGAGTCTCGGGCTCTGGTGAGTTCCTGGGTGTTCATGGATTGAAGGGGCGGCCAGGCCGCCCCAAGGGATCAAAGAGCCGATCCTCCGGACTCGCCGGTACGGATACGGATGGCGTTGTCGATGCTCGAGATGAAGATCTTGCCGTCACCGATCTTACCGGTTTTAGCCGCTTCCTGGACAGCCTCAAGAACCTGATCCAGAACGTCGTCGTCGATGACGATGTCGATTTTCACCTTGGACACGAAGTCGACCTGATACTCGGCGCCCCGGTACACTTCCTTGTGTCCGCGCTGGCGGCCAAACCCCTTGACTTCCGAAACCGTCATGCCCTGGATGCCCATGCCCGTCAGGGCCTCTTTGACATCATCCAGCTTGTAGGGCCTCGTGATTATTTCTACTTTTTTCATAATTCCTCCGGATGATTGACGAATTAGGCCTGATAGGCGGATTCGCTGTGAAGGGCCACGTCCAGGCCGGCTTCTTCCTCTTCCTCGGTCACGCGCAGCGGCACAATGACTGCCACGATCTTAAGAAGAACATAGGTGACGATGAAAGAAAAGGCGCAGGTGGCTACGACGGAAACGAACTGGATCCAAAGCTGACCGGGATTGCCGTAGAACAGCCCGTCGGCGCCCGCAGCGTTGACCGCCGTGCTGGCGAAAAGACCGGTTGCCAGTGCGCCCCAGATGCCGCCGATGCCATGGATGCCGACAACGTCAAGGCTGTCGTCGTAACCGAACCGGGATTTGAGATTCACGCCCAGGTAGCAGAAGATGCCGGCGCCAAGGCCGATGATGACGGCGGGGACGACACCGACGAAGCCGGCCGCCGGGGTGATGGCCACAAGACCGGCCACCGCGCCCGAAGCTGCGCCGAGGGTCGTGGGCTTGCCGTGACACTTCCATTCAATGAAGAGCCAGGAGAGCATCGCCGTAGCCGCAGCCATGTGCGTGGTCACAAAGGCGTTGCCGGCCAGGGCGTCGGCGGCCAGGGCGCTGCCTGCGTTGAAACCGAACCAGCCGAACCACAGGAGCGCCGTGCCGATCATGGTCATAGGCAGGTTATGGGGCAGGAAGGAGCGCTTGCCCCAGCCTTTGCGCTTGCCAATGACAAGGGCCGCGGCCAGAGCCGCACTGGCGGAACTCATGTGGACCACCGCGCCGCCTGCGAAATCGAGGGCACCCATGGTGAACATCCAGCCTCCGCCCCAGACCCAGTGGCACAGGGGAGCGTACACGAACGTACACCAAAGGATGATGAAGATGATGAACGCGGAAAAACGCATGCGTTCAGCAAAGGCGCCGGTAATGAGGGCCGGGGTGATGATGGCGAACATGCACTGAAAAATCATGAAGACCATGTGCGGCAGGTTCGTGGCGATGGACTCGTGCGGCTCCATGCCGACTCCGGACAAGGCGAGAAAATCGAATCCGCCGATCATTCCATTCAAATCCGTTCCAAAAGACAGGGAATAGCCCCAGAACATCCAGACGAGGGAAATGACGCCGATGGCGGCAAAACTCTGCATCATAGTGCCCAGGGCATTCTTGGAGCGGGTCATGCCCGCGTAGAAAAGGGCGAGCCCGGGGGTCATGAACATGACCAGGGCTGCGCAGACAATGATAAAAGCGGTATCAGTAGGATTCACAATGCACCTCCATTTTTGTAGGAGATTAGCAAAGGAGGTGCCAACAAGTTTTTAGCTTTTATACCAAGTAGTTGAAGAGAAGGCGCAACAGCCAGACTGCTTGGAAAGATACAATTTCGTGCAGGAAAATCAGAAAAATAACGAAAATTGTAAAAATTTAAAGCAGCCTGCCGAGTTTACCCCGTCAACAATATACATTTTCGTGCCTTACACCCACGCCAGCGAAAACGTCACACCACCCCAATCGGACCAACCCAGTCCGAAAATTTGCCAAAAAGGATGAAATCGCAAAATACGCACGCCCCGACTTCAGGTTCCGGAAGAATTTGCCGTAAGGAGTTCACCTATGCACAGAAAAGACGAGCGACAAAATTGAAAAAATACACAACTATCTGTAATAATATTATTAATTAAGAACAAAGAAGAAGCCGTTCAGAGCAGACGGTTTGGCTCAAACAATAAAAGAAGCTTATGGACAATAATGTTAAATTATGTCCGAATACACAGATTGAAGGCGTACTTTTTTTACAATAAACGCATCGACAACACAGAGAGCAAACAAATTAGCACATAAAAGCAAGGAGTTAGCAAAGTTGGCATCGCTCGTGCTTTGAGGGTCTCATCAACACTCACCCACGGAGGACATCATGCACGAGGTTACCAAACAAACATCCGCCCTGCTCAGACCGAAAGTCTGGGCTCTGACCTTACTCCTTGCAACCCTTACCCCCGCCCTGGCTTTTGCTGAAGGCGAAGCGTTGTCCCAGGACAACGCAAATCTTCTCTGGACCCTGATCGCAGCCATCCTGGTCATGTTCATGCAGCCCGGATTCGCCCTGGTGGAGATGGGCTTCACCCGCGCCAAGAACGCCGGCAATATTCTGATGAAAAACCTGCTCGACTTCGCAGCCGGCCAGCCCGCCTTCTTCCTGCTGGGCTTCGGGCTCATGTTCGGCACCGACGTCGGGGGCTTCATCGGCTCCAGCGACTTCGGCCTGTCCGGCGTGGACGCCACCACGGATGCCGGCATGTGGACCCTGACCTTCTGGTTCTTCCAGTCCGTGTTCGCGGCCACCGCAGCCACCATCATCTCCGGCGGCATTGCCGAACGCACGAAATTTTCCGCCTACATCATCGTCAGCATCGCGGTCACGGCCTTCATCTACCCCATCTCCGGCCACTGGGCGTGGGCATCCCTGTGGGGCGGTGACGGACACGGCGCCGGCTGGCTCGAAGCCATGGGCTTCATCGATTTCGCAGGCTCGTCCGTAGTTCACTCCGTTGGCGGCTGGATCGCCCTGGCCGGCGCCATGATCGTCGGACCGCGTCTCGGCAAGTACACCGCCGACGGCAAGGCCAAGGCCATCCCCGGTCACAACATTC
>CAZQYA010000040.1:0-21008 GCA_964597325.1 uncultured Desulfovibrionaceae bacterium | reverse complement strand
TCCGGGCTGAAGAGGTCAGAAAAGCCTTTAATTTTCTGAATTTTAGACATAGAAACGTATGTGTCCTTGGAGAATTGGAATGGGAATGCGTGTCGTGCGTCCGCCGTTGTTTTTTTTATACCGGACTGGTCGCGACACTGGAAAAGAGAATTGGTTAGTTGATGAACGATCGATTGTCAAAGAGGGAGGCATAATGTTTAAGGCCGTTTCCGTGGTGGGGTTCAAGAAATCGGGCAAGACCAGCCTGGTGCTCGAACTCGCCAGAGAGTTGACCGCCAGGGGGCGCAAGGTTGCCGCGGTCAAGTTTACGCACAGCGGACTCGATATGGATGAAGAGACGGACACGTCCAGGTTTGCGCGTGAGTGCGTGAGCGTGGCCGGATTCGCTCCCGGTGTTACGACTCTGCATTGGAATACCCAGCGTCAGCTACAGGACATCCTGCCGCTTCTTGGCGCGGACATCGTTCTGGTCGAGGGCGGCAAATCCCTGACATGGCTGCCCCGGTTTGTGGCCCTTGGCACTGCGGAGGACGAGTCCGTACTCGGCAACGGCCTGGCCCTGGCGACATGGGGTGCGGGCTCCCTTCCCGGAATTCCCAGGGCGTCTTCGGTGGCCGAACTGGCGACCTTGGCCGAGAGCCATGCGTTCACTCTGCCGGGCCTGGACTGCGGGGCCTGCGGCCGAGAATCCTGTCTCGAACTGGCCCGGGAGATTGTAGCGGGAGCGGCCGGGGTCAAAGACTGTGTGGCCATGAAAGCCAAACTCGTCGTGCGCGTGGGCGGGCAGCGTCTTGCCTTGAACCCATTTCTCGACCGGCTCATCACCAACACCATCAGGGGGCTTTTGACGGAACTCAAGGGCAATGTGCCCGGACAGCAGGTGAAAATCATATTGGAATAGACCGCGGAGGATGGCATGCGTGGAGTACCGGCCGATTACGACCGGGTCAGGATCATGGGAAAATGGCTGCTGAATTTTGTGGCCATAGGAGTGGTGAGCGGCCTGGGCGCCGTGATCTTTCATCTCATGTGCGAAGGCGGTAACTTCGTATTTATGGATATGCTGGCCGGGTATCACCCGCCGGCTCCGGCAGGGGAGCGACATCTGCTCCCGAGTACGGGAAATCCATTCAACAGGTATGTCCTTCTGGTGCTGCCCGCACTTGGCGGTCTCATCAGCGGGTGGCTGGTCTATACCTTTGCGCCGGAAGCGGAAGGACACGGCACCGATGGGGCCATCGAGGCGTATCACCACAAGGCCGGCGTCATCCGCGGGCGGGTGCCCATCGTCAAGACCCTTGCCTCGGCCCTGACCCTGACTTCCGGCGGTTCGGGCGGGCGTGAGGGGCCCATCGCCCAGATCGGCGCGGGGTTCGGCTCTTTTCTGGCCACGCGCCTGGGCCTTTCGGACCGCGACAGGCGCATTATGCTGGCCGCGGGCATGGCTGCCGGCGTGGGCAGTATCTTTCGCGCGCCCCTGGCCGGGGCGCTGTTCGCGGCCGAGGTCCTGTACCGCGACCCCGAGATAGAGGGGGATGTCATCATTCCGGCCGGCCTGTCCTCGGTGGTGGCCTACTGCATTTTCTGCATGGCCTTTGGCTGGGGGAGTCTCTTCAAGGCGCCGGTCCTTGAATTTTCGAATCCCTTGTCCCTGGGGCCATACACCATTCTGGCCCTGGTCCTGGCGGTGGTGGGCTGGCTGTACGTAACCACGTTCCACAAGATCACGTCGTTCTTCCGTGGGCTGCGGCGTATCCCGCGGCACGTGCGGCCCGCACTGGGAGGGCTTCTCGTAGGCGTTATCGGGTTCTGGTTGCCTCAGACTCTGGGATTCGGCTACGGCTTTGTGCAGATGGCGCTGGACGGGGACGCCACGGTCTGGCTCCTGGCCACCGTGTGCCTGGGGAAGCTCTTGACCACGTCCCTGACCATCGGGTCGGGCGGGTCCGGCGGCGTTTTCGGCCCGTCCGTGGTCATCGGCGGAGCCGCCGGGGCGCTCGTCGGCATTTTCTTTCATCATTTCATGCCCTGGCTGGTTCCGGAACCCGCGGCCTTCGTGCTGGTGGGCATGGCCGGGTTCTTCACGGGCGTCTCCAACACGCCGATTTCAACCATCATATTCATCAGCGAGATGAGCAATTCCTACGAGCTTCTCCTGCCGAGCCTGCTGGTCTGTTCTTTGACCTATCTGCTGTCCAAGCGCTGGACCATCTACTCCGCCCAGGTCAATGGTCCGGTGGACTCCCCCGCCCATGCCGGCGCCCTGTTCGTGGACGTTCTGCAGAAGCTCAAGGTCGGGGATCTCAAGGACAGGCTCTCGCTGCCCTGCCTCATTCCCCAGAACATGACCCTGGCCAGGTTCAAGGAATATTTCTGCGCCAGCAAGGAGCACTATTTTCCCGTGGTGGATGCTCACGAGCGCATGGTCGGTATTTTTTCGGTCAACGACGTGCGCGAGTTTCTCTTCGAGCCGGGGCTCGACACCCTGGTGGTCATGGCCGAACTGGGGACCAAGGACGTGATCACCACCACTCTGGACGAGGATCTCAACACGGTCCTCTCCAAAGTGACCATCAAGAATATTGACTCCATCCCCGTGGTCCGCAAAGATGATCCGAGCGTGGTGCTGGGCATGCTCAGCCGCAGGACCATCATCGATTTCTACAATAAACGTCTGGCGGGGCTTCGGCATCGCCGGGAACAGGGGTGAGCATGCAGGTGCGCATGAAATGTTTCGCCACGTTGAGCGACCATACGCCCGAGGGCGGCGCCCTCGAACTGCCGGCTGGCAGTTCGGTGACGGACGCCCTGGCCAAGGTGGGGCTGACGCCGGGCGACGTGAAACTGGTCTTTGTCAACAGCAAGAACGTCGAGGTGGGCACCGTGCTCGCCGAAGGCGATCAGCTCGGTATCTTTCCGGCGGTTGGGGGCGGATGAGTCCGGCCTTCGCGCGTGAGCTGGAACGTGTCTGCGGCCATGACGCCGGCCGCCGGGTACGTACCGTCTCCCTGGCGGACCTGACGGTCCTGTGCCGCAGCGACGGTCTTTCCCTCCGTGAAGGTGCGCGGCTGGCCCTGGAGTCCGAAGTCGTGCCGCTGCCCTTGCTCAAGGGGCTTCATGGCGTGAGCCTCGAAGGGCAGTGCCGGCTTGCGGGCAGCTCGGTGCTGCTGGTGGGCGCAGGCGGCCTTGGGGGCTACGTGTTGGAGCTCGTGGCGCGTTTCGGCGTGGGGCGCATTGTCGTGGCCGACGGGGATGTCTTCGAGGAATCGAACCTCAATCGTCAGCTGCTTGCTTCCGTGGAGGATCTCGGACGCAATAAGGCCCGGGTCGGGGCGGAGCGCGCCGCGCGCATCGCGCCTCTGGTCGAGGTGCGCGCCCTGGAGATGTTTCTGGACAGGTCGAACCTGCCTCAGGCACTGCAGGGCGTGGATGTCGTGGTGGACGCCCTGGGCGGGATCGAGCCGCGCATGGCCCTGCACGACGCCGCGTTGGAGCGGGATATCCCCGTGGTGGCGGGGGCCGTGGCCGGGTGGACGGCCGTGGTAGGCAGCGAGACCCGTGGGCGGCGCGGCATCTCGCTTATGTGGGGCGATGCGGCTGCCCCGGACGCCGAGCACGAGCTGGGCAGCCTTGCGCCGGCCGTGTCCCTTGCGGCGGCCCTCATGGCCACCGAAACCTCGCGTTTTCTGCTGCATGGGGAACTGGCCCTGGCCGGCCGCATGTTGCACGCCGACCTTTCCTCTTTTTCTTTTGAAATCTATGATATGCAATAAATCGGGGATTCTGTGATGAATACAATCGTTCTGGCCACGGGCAACGCGGGCAAGATCCGCGAGCTGTCGGCCATGCTGAAGGAACTGCAGCCGGACATGACCGTGCTGGGGCTCAAGGATTTTCCTGAGATCGGGGATATCCCCGAGACCGGCGCGACCTTCGAGGAGAACGCGCGCATCAAGGCCCTGGCCGTAGCCGCGGCCACGGGCCTGCCGGCTGTTGCCGACGATTCCGGCCTTGCCGTGGATGCCCTGGATGGTGCGCCCGGCGTATATTCGGCGCGCTACAGCGGGGATGACGCCACGGACGAGAAGAATGTGGTCAAGCTGCTCGACGCCTTGAAGGGTGTTCCCGACGACCTGCGCGGTTGTCATTTCGCCTGCGTGATGCTGGCAGTGACCCCCGGCGGGCAGGAGCTCCTCGGCAGGGGCCGGTGGATGGGCCGGGTGGCCCATGCCCCGGTGGGGGACATGGGGTTCGGCTACGACCCGGTCTTCTTCGACGAGGAGCTGGGCATGACCGCCGCGCAGATGGACGCGCCGGTCAAGAACGCCCGCAGTCACCGGGGGCTCGCCCTGCGCGACCTGCTCCGCGGCTGGCCGGAATTCTGGAAACGCGTCCAATCCGAACTGGAGAAATAGCATGTGCGGCATCATCGGGTACACGGGGCATCGTCCGGCCATTCCCGCCATTGTTGAGGGTCTGAGGCGTCTTGAATATCGCGGCTACGATTCCGCGGGCGTGGCTTACGAGGATTCCGGGGGGCTGCAGGTCATCCGGGCCGAAGGCAAGCTCGGCGCCCTGGATCAGAAGATCGCGGGCCTGGACACGGCGTCTTCGGTGTGCGGCATCGGGCATACCCGCTGGGCGACCCATGGCCTGCCCGTGGAGCGCAACGCGCATCCGCATATGGACGGCGACAACCGTTTCGCGTTGGTGCACAACGGCATCATCGAGAACTACGCCGAGCTGAGGGCCGAGCTTGAAGCCGAGGGGCACGTTTTCCACTCCGAGACCGACACCGAGGTTCTGGTTCATGTCATCGCCAAGGGCGTTGCTCAGTCGGGCGACGTGAAGAGCGGCATCTCCTGGGCTCTGGCCCGGGTGGACGGGGCCTACGCCTTTGCCCTGTTGTCGCGCGAGCACCCCGGAAAGATCTGGGCCAGCCGCAAGGCCAGCCCGCTCCTCATGGGCATCGGGACGGGCGAGAATTTTCTGGCTTCGGACATTCCTGCCTTCCTGCCTTATACGCGCGAGGTCGTTTTCCTGGATAATGGGGAACTGGTGGAGATGGATGCCGAATCCTGGCAGGTTTTCGATGTGGCGACCCTTGCTCCCAAGGACAAGGACGTCAGGCACATTTCCTGGGACGTCCAGGCTGCCCAGAAGGACGGCTACAAGCATTTCATGCTCAAGGAGATCTTTGAGCAGCCCAAGGTCATCCGCGACTGCCTGACCGGTCGCATTCAGAAGGGCCGGGTCGTGCTGCCCGAGCTCGACGCGTTGGAGGTCCCTTCCCGCCTGACTATCGTGGCTTGCGGCACGTCGTATCACGCCGGGTTGTGGGCCAAGTACCTGCTGGAGTCCTGGGCCCGCATTCCCGTGCAGGTGGAGATCGCCTCTGAATTTCGCTATCGCGACAGCGTTTTCCTGCCCGGTGACCTGGTCCTGACCATCAGCCAGTCGGGCGAGACGGCCGATACCTTGGCCGCCATTCGTATCGCCCGCGAGGCCGGGGTGCCCATTCTCGGTCTGTGCAACGTGGTGGGTTCGTCCATCGCCCGGGAGTCCGACGCCGTGGTTTATACCCAGGCCGGCCCCGAGATCAGCGTGGCCTCGACCAAGGCCATGTGCAGCCAGATGGTCCTGCTGCTGCTCATGACTTTGGCCTGGGGGGCGCGAAAGGGCGTGCTGCCTGACACGCTCCTGGAGCGCTGCCTCGCCGACCTGCCCGGACTGCCCGACCAGCTTGAGGCTGAACTCCCGGCCATCCGCGACAAGGCCGGAAGCCTGACCCAGAGGTATTCGGATGCGAGGAGTTTTTTCTTTCTGGGGCGCGGGCATAATTTTCCCCTGGCCTTGGAAGGGGCGCTGAAGCTCAAGGAGATATCCTACATTCATGCCGAGGGATACGCTGCCGGCGAGATGAAGCACGGGCCCATCGCCCTCATCGATCCGCACTTTCCGACCTTTGCCGTGGCGCTGGGCGACGAGTTGCTGCAGAAGGTCGCTTCCAACCTTCAGGAGGTTCAGGCCCGCGGCGGACGCATCATCGCCCTGGTCAACCCCGGAGCCGCCCCGGCCGTGGACGACCCGTGGGTCCTGCCCGATGTCTGGGGACCGCTGAAGAGCTTCCTGGTGCTGCCCGCCGTGCAGCTCTTCGCGTATGAAATGGCTGTTTATCTGGGCAAGGACGTTGACCAGCCGCGCAATCTTGCGAAAAGCGTCACCGTGGAATGAGTTCGGAAAGTATCTGGCGAAATTTCCGATAGAAATGAACGTAATTTCGAGTTGGATGGGTTGGACTCTGAAAGTGAGAATATTTTGAGCACGATTCCGATATACGTGCAGGGCCTGACATAAGAATGGCAAGAAAGAGTGGGGGATACTCACCAGCCCGTTATCCAACGTGGAGTCGGAACAGGACCGGAAATTATTCCGGGTGCCGGAATCGGGTGGATATATCATAACTGCGTTTACCGTTTTTTCGAGTAGACAAGATTCGAATTCATAACGGCCGGCATGATGCTGGAAAACAGAGCTTGACCCTTACCTCATACTTTCGACTTGCCTGGGTGGACAGGTCGATGTCATGAAGAGGCGTCGAGACGGAGTAGTTACAGTGTGCAATGGTGACCCGGCGGCAGGTCGTGTTGACCAGGGGAGATTGGAAATCGAAGTGATCAGCGCGTCGCAAACATTACGAATTCAGTGCTTTTTCAACGCAGTTCAGTGAGAGTGATATACGAATGCCAGTGCGTTTTTTGATTCGAGTTATCTTCGTGGTGCTTCTTATGCTGGGGCTGGCCACGGTATCTTCTGCTTCCCCCAGGGACGATTATGTGCGCGGCGTGAGTGCGTTCAATGCCCTGTTGAAAAATGAAAAGCGCGCCGGACTGCGCTCGGAATGGCTTGCCGTCATGAAGCATTTCGACCGCAGCCTTGCAGCGGCCCCCAAGGGCGTCCTGGCGCCCAAGTGCATGTATTTCATTGGCCGCACAAAGGAAGAGTTGGCCAGACGCTCCTTTTCCCGGGCCGACCGTAATGGCGCCCTGGCCGCCTTCGACCGGATGCTGGCGGCGTATCCCCGGCACGGTTGGGCCGACGACGCCCTGTACCGTAAGGGCATGATCTGGTTCGAGCAGGGGAAGGACAAGGTGCAGGCGGAAGGCGTCTTCAAGGGCGTGCTCGCTCTGTATCCTCTGGGCGACATGGCACCCAAGGCCACGGAAATGCTGGCCAGGATCGTGGGCAGCAAGGGGCCGCCCGCGTCCGCGAAGGCGGCTGCTTCGGCGGCGCGACCCAAGGCCGAATCGACATTGACGGGCATCCGTCACTGGTCGGGCGGCGACTACACGCGCGTGGTCATGGATATGAGCCACGACGTGAAGTATGAACGCGCCCTCGTAGAAAAGGCGTCCGATGGCAACAAGCAGTTGCAGATCACCCTGCAGCGCACGGATATCGCCGGGGATGTCGCGCCTTCACGCGCCATTCAGGACGGCATCCTCTCCAATGTCCATATCGTTCCCGGTTCCGCAGGAGATGTCCTCATCACGGTGGACCTCATGCATATGGATCACTACCGCGTCTTCACCCTGCCGGAGCCGTACCGCGTGGTGCTCGACGTCTACGGGTCCGAGAACGGCGGCGCCAGGAAGGTCGCGGCGGCACCCGGGGAGGTGGACCATGTGCAGGCGGCCCTGGACGAGCTCAAGGCCAAGCGGCTGAACGGTGCCGACGGGGCCAAGGTCGCCTCCAAGGCCGCGGCCAAGCCCGCGGCGCCGGGCAAAAGCTCCGCCGCTTCAAAGCCCCAGATCAAGGTTTCCGAAAAGCAGAAGAAATATACCGGCTCCCTGGTCGAACAGCTCGGGCTCAAGGTCGGCACCATCATGATCGACGCCGGTCACGGCGGCAAGGACCCCGGGGCCGTGGCCAACGGGCTCTACGAAAAGAACATCAACCTGCGCATGGCCAAGATATTGGGCCGCGAACTGCAGAAGCAGGGTTTCAAGGTTCATTACACCCGCACGAATGACACGTTCATTCCCCTGGAGGAGCGTACGGCCAGGGCCAACGCCAAGAATGCGGATTTGTTTATTTCCGTGCACTGCAACGCCCACAAGAAAAAGAGCGTCAAAGGGTTCGAAGTTTACTACCTGAACCTGGCTACCGACGCCCAGGCCGTGCGCGTGGCGGCCCGGGAAAACGGCGTGTCCGCGAAGAAGATCAGCGACATGCAGTTCATCCTTTCGGACCTGATGCTCAATTCCAAGATCAACGAGTCGCGCCAGATGGCCGCCATGGTCGAGAACGAAACCCTCAAGCATATGCGCCCCAGGCATTCCCTTTCGAGCCACGGTTCCAAGGGCGCCTTTTTCTATGTCCTGACGGGGGCGCGCATGCCTGCCATCCTTGTGGAGCTCGGATACCTGACCAATGCGGGGGAAGCCTCCAAGCTCAATTCCGAGGCCTATCTCAAGGCCATGGCCAAAGGACTGACCTCGGGCGTTCTCTCCTACAAGAAGAAGCTGGAGCGTTTCGCACTGAACAGTTCCGGCAAGTCCTGATTCGTTTTCCGTGTAATGGCCTGCCCCGTTCCTTCTGGGAGCGGGGCAATTTTTTTCTCGCGTTACGCATTCATCGGGGTTTTTCGACATGGTTTTTCCCTTGGGTTCCGTCATCAATGCTCTCGCCATCCTGGTCGGTGGCTCCGTGGGTCTGCTTTTGCATGGGCGCCTTCCTGAAAAGATGCGTCTGGTCGTATTCCAGGGCCTGGGGCTTTGCGTGCTGGTCATCGGCATGCAGATGGCCCTGCAGGGCAGAAACGCCCTGCTCGTGGTCCTGAGCATTCTCATTGGCGGCATCCTTGGCGAGGCTATGGGCCTGGAAGACCGGTTCGCCGGATTGGCCAACAGCCTTAAGGGGCTGGTGCGTTCCTCCAACACCCGCTTCGTGGACGGCATGGTCAACGCGTCCCTGATTTATTGCATCGGGGCCATGGCCATACTGGGCTCCTTCGACGAAGGCATCCGGGGCGACCACTCCATTCTGTTCACCAAGGCCTTGCTGGATGGGTTCGCCTCCGTTGCCCTGGCCTCCACCTACGGGTCCGGCGTTCTTTTCTCCGCCTTGCCCGTTCTGGCGTATCAGGGACTGCTGACCGTATTCGCCGGGTCTTTCCAGGGGTTCTTTTCCGAGCATCTCATTGCCCAGCTCACGGCGACCGGTGGCACGCTGATTCTCGGCATTGGCATCAACCTGCTCGGCCTGACCGTAATTCGGCTGTCCAGCCTCCTGCCTTCCCTTGTGGTCATCGTGCTGCTCTCCGCCTTCGTGTGAGCTGTTGCGGCCCGATGCGCACGAGAGTTATGCTTTTCAAATCCCACAGGTTGTGTTTAGGTTGACATGTGGTTCGGTCATTGATTTTGGCCGCATGCTGCATGCCGGGAAGAGGAGTGCGGATGGGTATCGTCAAACAAGCGTCGGGAATTCATGCCGGAGGGCGTCTTGGCCGAAAGCTACTGGTCAGGATACTCCTCGGCATTATTTTCTTTACGGTTCTCGGCACCATGGCCCAGCTCTCCTTCGACTACCGCAGGGAACTGCGCACCTTGTCCAACCAGCTCGATCAGATCCGCACCTCCCGGGTTTCCAGCCTGTCCAATTCTCTCTGGCACCTGGACGAAGCCCAGGTGCATTTCCAACTGGAAGGGATTCTCGATCTGAGGGATATCAAGTACGCCCGGGTCACCACCCCGGACGGGCTGAATTTTTTCAAGGGAGAGGCCGCTGACGAGCGGACGCTTATGATCCGTGAATTTCCTCTTTTCTACACGGCTTTCGATCGCGTCGAGGAGATCGGCGCTCTGATCGTGGCCGGGGACAAGAGCGCGGTTCAGGACAGGATGAAGGACAGGATTCTGATAATCGTCGTCACTCAGGGGGTGCAATTTCTGCTGGTGGGCGTGCTTATCGCCCTCATCGTGCACATGCTGGTCACCAGGCATCTGCAGCGCATGGCTTTGTACACGTCCGGGCTGACTATCGACAGGCTTGAGGAACCCCTTGCCCTGGACAAGACATCGGACACCCCGGACGAGATCGATATCGTGGTCGACGCCTTCAATGCCATGCGGGAAAACCTGCGTAAGGATATCAGCCAGCGCCAGAATGCCGAGGCCAGGCTCAAAGCCGCGGAAGCGTACATCCGCAACATTCTCGACTCCATGCCATCCATTCTGGCCGCCGTTGATGCACAAGGGCGGATCACCCAGTGGAATCAGCAGGCCGTCCGTAAGACCGGGGTGCCGCCGGAGGGGGCCGTGGGGCGTCTTTTTTCGGAAGTGTGCCCGGAGGCTCCGGTGAGCATGGAGCAGATCAGGGCGGCCATGACCGGGAATATTCCCTTCAGGGCCCTCAAGGTGCCGTACAAGAACGGCGATGTCGTGGAGCACGTGGATGTGACGGTCTATCCCCTGGAAACGGACCAGACGCAGGGCGCGGTGGTACGCATAGACAACGTGACCGAGCGTGTGCGTCTTGAGGAGATGATGATCCAGTCGGAGAAGATGGTGTCCATTGGTGGGCTGGCGGCGGGTATGGCCCATGAGATCAACAACCCTCTGGCCGGCATACTTCAGAACGCCCAGGTCATCCGGAACAGGGTCTCGCCTGAACTGCCGGCAAACAAGTCTTTGGCCGAGGAACTCGGGATCGATCTGGACGTTCTGTACGCGTATTTTGAAAAAAGGGGATGTCTGCGCATGATGGATTCCATCATGGAATCGGGACACCGGGCCGCCCGCATTGTCGAGAACATGCTGTCCTTCAGCCGTAAGAGCAATGTGCATATGGCCAAGGTCGACATCGGCGCCCTGCTGGATCGGACAGTCGAGCTGGCCGCCAACGACTACGATCTCAAGAAGCAGTACGATTTTCGCAGAATCCGTATCGAGCGCGAGTACGAAGCGGACATGCCCTTTGTGCCTTGTGAGGAGAGCAAGATCCAGCAGGTCTTCTTCAACCTGATCCGCAACGGTGCCCAGGCCATGGCTTCCAAGCAGGCGGATGCCTGCTTTGTCCTGCGGGTCAGGAGGCAGGGTGAGCATATCCGGGTCGAGATCGAGGACAACGGACCGGGTATGCCCGAGGAGATGCGCAAACGGATTTTCGAGCCCTTCTTTACTACGAAGAAGGTCGGCGAGGGAACCGGGCTTGGCCTCTCGGTGTCCTATTTCATCGTGGTCGAGAACCACGGCGGCAGCATGGAGGTGGAGTCGGTTCCCGGGGAGGGCACCACGTTTATCCTGACGTTGCCGCTGACTCCTGCGGTGCAGAGCGTTGAGGGGGTGATGCAGTGACCGGCAATAATGCGGCTTCGACGGGCCTCGTGCTCATTCTGGATGACGAGGTGAACATTCGCGAGAGCCTGGCCGAATTCCTCCTGGATTGCCGCATCCCTGTGGTGATTGCCGAGAGCGCCGAGGAAGCGCTGGAATTCGATCGGCTTGCGGACGTGGCTGTGGCGGTTGTCGACATCCGGCTCGGCGGAATGGACGGGCAGGAGTTCATCAAAATTCTGCATCGCCGACATCCGCATATCCGCTACCTCATTCACACCGGCTCGGCAGATTTTCAACTCGATGCGGAACTGCTTTCCATGGGCTTGAGGCATGACGATGTGCTTTTCAAGCCTATCCTGGACATGGCCTCCTTCGAGCAGGCTGTCCGCAGCAAATTGGTGGAGTCCTGCCCATGAATTTTGAAGCCAATCCGAAGATTCTGACCATCGACGACGACCAGTCCGTTCGTGAAAGTCTTGCCAACTTTCTGGAGGATTTCGGTTTTGTTGTTTTGCAGGCCTGCGACGGCAAGGAGGGGTTGGAGGTCTTCGCCGACGAACGGCCGGATCTCGTTCTGGTGGATTTGCGCATGCCGCGCATGGACGGCCTGGAGGTTTTGGCCCGCGTGAGCGAGATGGCTCCGGAGGTGCCCGTCATGGTCGTGTCCGGTGCCGGGGACATCCGCGACGTGGTCGAGGCCCTGCGTCGGGGGGCGTGGGATTACCTGGTCAAACCCGTCCAGGACATGAACATCCTGCTGCATTCGGTGCAGACCTGCCTGGACCGCGCCGGCCTGATGCGCCAGAACCGGGAATACCAGAAGAGTCTCGAGGAATCCCTGGACAAGCTGCATCGCACCCAGAAGGAGATGATCCATTCGGCCAAGATGGCCGCCCTGGGCGATCTGGTGGCGGGCGTGGCCCACGAGGTCAATACGCCCATCGGGGTTTGTGTGACAGCTTCGTCCTTTCTGGCGGAGAGGACCAGGCAGCTTCGCGAGCTCTACGAAAAAGGCGAAATGAAGCGTTCGGATCTGGAGAAGTACCTTGCCCTGGCCGAGGAGTCCTCCGTATCGGTACTGACCAACCTGGAGCGTGCCGCCGAGCTGGTGCAAAGTTTCAAGAAGGTTGCAGCGGACCAGAGTTCCGAGGAGAAGCGTTCCTTCGAGTTCCGGAGCTACCTTGAACAGATCCTGGTCAGCCTGCGGCCGCAGTTCAAGCGTACCCCGCATACGGTGAGCGTGGACTGCCCCGCGGATCTGTATATGGACTCCTATCCAGGGGCCCTCATGCAGATTATGACAAATCTCGTCATGAACTCCCTGATTCATGGTTTTGCCGACGGCCGGCCCGGAGAGATTTGTATCAAGGCCGAGCCCGTGGGCGACGACGTGGTCCTTTCCTACCGCGACAACGGCCTGGGGATGGACAAGGAGCAGAAGGAACGCATCTTCGATCCGTTCTACACCACGAAGCGCGGTTCTGGCGGCACGGGCCTGGGCATGAATATCGTCTACAATCTCGTCACCCAGACCCTCAAGGGCTCGATTCTGCTGGAGACAGCCCCGGGCCAGGGCGCGGTATTTCTTTTGAATCTACCCCGGGACCCGGACGCTGCCCGCCCAGAGGACGCGGAGCAGGCCTGAACCGGACTTGGTACTTCAAGGAGAAAACATGGAGAGCAACGTCCTCTACGCCTTGGGGCTGACCGCCTTCGCGGGGCTGGCCACGGGGATCGGCAGCGTCATCGCCTTCACGGCGAAACTGTCGAGCTACCGGTTCCTGTCCGTGGCCACGGGTTTTTCCGCCGGGGTGATGCTGTACGTCTCCTTCGTGGAGATATTCTTCAAGGGCCAGGAAGCCCTGGTGGAGCATTACGGCGATCCCTTCGGACACTGGGTCAACGTGGCCTCATTTTTCGGAGGGATGCTTCTCATCGGGCTCATCGACAATTTCATCCCCGACGAGGCCAACCCCCATGAGGTACCGTCCGAGGCCGAGGCGGACATGCTGCACGCCAAGGGGCCGTCCCTGCTGGGGTTTGTCAAGAACAGCCGCTGTCCCTCCACGGATCCGGCCAAGCCCCAGCCCGGCCATGAAAAGAAGCTCATGCGCATGGGCCTTTTTACGGCCCTGGCCATAGGCATCCACAATCTTCCCGAAGGACTGGCCACCTTCCTGGCGGCCCTGCACGATCCGAGTCTCGGCGCAGCCATTGCCGTGGCCATCGCCCTGCACAACATTCCGGAAGGCGTGAGTGTGTCCGTGCCTATCTATTACGCCACGGGCAAGCGGCGAACGGCTTTTGTCTATTCGTTGTTGAGCGGTCTGGCCGAACCTGTTGGCGCGGGCATTGCCTATCTGGGCATCGTGCTTTTTGCCGGGGGGCCCGGTGGCGTGCTTCCGCCGCAACTCATGGGTATCCTGTTCAGCGGAGTGGCGGGCATTATGGTGTATATCAGTCTGGACGAACTGCTGCCCACAAGCCGCGCCTATGGCGAGGGTCACGACAGTCTTTTCGGGTTGATGGCGGGTATGGTGGTCATGGCGCTCAGCCTTTTGCTCATGCGCTGACCGGCAGGGTCCGGAAGGGAGAAGATTCACGGGCCGCCCATCAGGGCGGCCCGTTCGCGTTGGATGGCTACTTGCGGGTTTCGAGGAATTTCGTAAAGGCGGCCAGACCGGGCTTGCCGTCCTTGGTGGTCACGCCTTCGAGCCACTTGGTGGCCATTTCGGGATGGCGGTCAACCCAGGCGAGGGCTGCGTCCCTGGCCTTCATTTCGGGTTTTTCAGCCATGGTGACCATGATCGAGTTCATCATGGTTACGGGGACGACGAAATTCTTCAGAAAGCGGGTCACGTTGGGCATGTCCTCGGGGAAGCCCTTGCGCACGTTGGTGTAGACCGTGGCGGTGCCGTCGTTGGGTCCGAAGGTCTCGTCTGTGCTGCCCGTCAGGTAGGTCATGTCGATTTTTTCGTTCATGCTGTGGGGGGACCAGCCAAGGAACACGATCCATTTTTTTTCCGTCATGAAGGAACGCACCTGGGCCAGCATCCCGGACTCACTCGAAGGAATGAGCTCGAACTTGCCCAGCCCGTACATGTCCTTGTCGATCATGGACTGAATGATGTCGTTTCCGTCATTGCCTTCCTCGATGCCGTAGATTTTCCACTCCAGCTTGTCACCGAATTTGGCGATGTCCGAAAAATCCTTGAGGCCGCCTTCGGCCGCGTAGGTCGGGACCGCGAGGGTGTACTTGGCGCCGGTCATGTTCGGGACCAGTTGGAGGACGGTGCCGTCGTCGAAATGGGGCTGGGCCAGGCTGGCCATGGAAGGCATCCAGTTACCCAGGAAGACGTCTGACTCACCCGTGGCCATGGCCTGGTAGCAGATGGGTACGGAGGTCATCATGTTGGAGGAGCTATAGCCGAGGCTCTGGAGGATGGCCACGGCCAGTTCACTGGTGACGGTCACGTCGGTCCAGCCCACGCTGGTGATGCGCACGTCGTCTCGGGCGGCCTGGGCCGGGCCAGCGAAAAGGGCGAGGGCGAGGACAAGAACGGGGATTGTTTTTTTGAATGTTGCAAACGTCATGAATACTCCTTGGTTGAGATGATCGCCAAGGCGGCGGGAAGAGTGGGGCCGGAAGGTTCCGGCCCGCGCATTATGCACCGAACCAGTTTACGGGTCGGGCGTTGTGGTTCTGAAAGATGTGCTTGGTCTCGGTGTATTCCTCAAGGCCGGGTCGACCCAGTTCACGGCCGAGGCCCGACTGCTTGTAGCCGCCCCATGGGGCCTGGGTGAAGTAGACGTTGAAGTCGTTGACCCAGACCGTTCCGAAACGCAGGCCTGCGGACATGCGGCGGATGCGGTCCGGGTCGCGGGTCCAGAATCCGGCCGAGAGGCCGTAGATTGTGCTGTTGGCGCGCCGTAGCGCCTCTTCTTCAGTGTCGAAACGTTCCACGGTGATGACCGGCCCGAAGACCTCCTCCTGGACGATGCGCATGTCGTTCAGACAATCCGCGAAAAGGGTCGGCTCCACGAAGAAGCCGCCAGCCAGGGCCGGGTCGTCGGGGCGTTTGCCGCCGAGGAGCAGCCTGGCGCCTTCGTTCTGGCCGATGCGGATGTAGCTCTCGACCTTGTCCCGGTGGGCAGCGGAGATGAGGGGACCCATCTGGGTGCCGTCCTCGAAGCCGTTGCCCAGGCGGATGCGTGACATGCGTTCCCGCAGGGCTCCCAGCATGCGGTCATGGATACCGCTCTGGAGCATGACCCGCGCGCCGGCCGAGCAGATCTGCCCGGCGTGGAAGAACACTCCGTTCAGGAGGTAGTCCAGGGCTGTCTCGAAGTCGGCGTCGTCGAAAACGATGTTGGGGTTCTTGCCGCCGAGCTCCAGGGCTACCTTTTTCACGTTGACGCTTGCCGCGCGCATGATGGTCTTGCCCGTCTCGATGCCGCCGGTGAAGGAGATGAGATCCACGTCGGTGTTCTCGGCCAGTTCCGCGCCCACGGTGGCGCCGGGGCCCAGGACCAGGTTGACCACGCCGTCGGGAATGCCGGCCTCGATGCACAGCTCCGTGACCTTGATGGTGGTCAGGGGCGTGATCTCGCTGGGTTTGACCACCACGGTGCAGCCGGCCGCCAGGGCCGGGGCCAGCTTCCAGGCCGCCTGGAGCAGGGGGTAGTTCCAGGGCGAGATCTGACCGCATACGCCCACGGGCTCGCGCACGACCATGCTCGTGGAGTCCGGGACGGGCGAGGAGATGACCTCGCCGCCGTCCTTGTCGGCCAGCCCCGCGAAGTAGCGGAAGATGCCGGCGATGTCGGCCATGTCCCAGCGGCTCTCCTCCAGGGTCTTGCCCGTGTCGAGGGTCTCCAGGCGGGCCAGTTCCTCGGCGTCGCGCTCGATCAGACCGGCCAGGCGTTCCAGGACGCGACCGCGCTCGGGGCCCGTGGCCCTGGGCCAGGGGCCGTGGTCAAAGGCCTGGCGGGCCGCCGCGATGGCGGCTCGGGAGTCCTCGCGACCGCCTTCGGGAACGGTTGCGACGACACTCTGGTCGAAGGGGTTGATGATGTCCCGTGTGGCCGAGGACTGGGCGGGTGTCCAGGCACCGTTTATGTACATGAGTTTGTCCGTCATTTCTTCTCCCCGGCCTGTTTTTTGCCCTCGTGGCGGTAGAAGGGCGCGGTGTCGGGCGCCAGGGGCGTGTTGCCCAGGATGGCGTCTGCGGCCTTTTCCGCGATCATCATGACCGGCGCGTAGATGTTGCCGTTGGTCACGTAAGGCATGACCGAGGCGTCGACCACGCGCAGATTCTTCACGCCGTGCACGCGCAGGTCCTTGTCCACAACGGCCATGTCATCGTAGCCCATCTTGCAGGTGCAGCTTGGATGATAGGCGCTCTCGCCCTCCCTGGCCACGAAATCCAGGATCTCCTCGTCGGTCTGCACATTGTCGCCGGGAGCCAGTTCGCGGCCGCGCAGTTCGTCAAAAGCGGGCTGGGTCATGATGGAGCGGGTCAGGCGGATGGCTTCAACCCATTCCCGGCGCTCCTGCTCCGTGGACAGATAGTTGAAGACGATGGACGGGTACTGGTGCGGATCGGCACTTTTGAGCTTCACGTGGCCGCGTACGTCGGTGTTCATGGGGCCGACGTGGACCTGGTACCCGTGTCCTTCGTTAGGCGCGGAGCCGTCGTAGCGGATGGCGATGGGCAGGAAGTGGTACTGGATGTTGGGGTACTCCACCTGATCGTTGCCGCGCACGAAGCCGCCGGCCTCGAAGTGGTTGGTGGCCGCTTCGCCCGTCTGCCCGAAGAGCCATTTCAGGCCGATCCAGGGCTGATTCCACCACTTGAGCGCCGGGAACATGCTCACGGGTTTGCGGCAGGCGTACTGGACATAGAGTTCCAGGTGGTCCTGGAGATTTTCGCCTACGCCGGGCAGGTCGTGCACCACGGGGATACCCAGTTCGCGCAGTTCCTCGCCGTTGCCAACGCCGGAAAGCTGAAGCAGCTGCGGGGAGTTGATGGCGCCGCCACAGCAGATGATCTCGCCCCCGTGGACGCGGTGCCTGCGGCCAAAGCGTTCATACTCGACGCCGATGGCCCGGTTGCCCGAGAACAGGATGCGACTGGCTGTGGACTTGCATTTGACCGTGAGGTTGCGGCGGTTCTTGACGGGGTGGACGTAGGCGCGGGCGGCGTTCCAGCGCCGGCCGCGATAGGTCGTGCGGTCGAATTTGCCGAATCCTTCCTGCTGATATCCGTTCACGTCGGTCAGGGGATAGCCCGCCTGCTGTACGGCCTGGAAGAAGGCGTCAAAGAGCGGGTTGTCGCATTCCGGCGAGGTCAGGTAGAGGGGGCCGTTTGCGCCCTGATATTCATCGGCGCCCTTCAGACGGTACTCGAAGCGTTTGAAATAGGGCAGGCAGTGGGCATAATCCCAGTTTTCCAGCCCTTTTTCCCGGGCCCATTTTTCGTAGTCCATGGCGTTGCCGCGGATGTGGATCATGCCGTTGATGCAGCTGGAGCCACCCAGGACCTTGCCGCGCGGCTGATAGACCCGGCGATTGTGCATATACGGTTCCGGCTCGGATTCGTACCACCAGTTGTAGGTCCGGCCGGCCAGGGGATAGGTCAGGGCGGCGGGCATGTGGATGCGGAAATCCAGACGGAAATCCGGGAGGCCCGCTTCGAGGACGAGGACGTTGTTCTTAGGGTTGGCGCTTAAGCGGTTGGCCAGGACGCTGCCGGCGGAGCCGCCGCCGACGATGATATAATCGTAGTGCTTCATGTGTGATCCTTGAGGCTTAGGGTTTGTCCCTCCATCAGGAGTCGTCGGGCGAGACCAGGGGGGATGCTGCGGGTTCGGCTTCGCGTCCTGTCAGGCAGGTGCGGAGCATGGCGTAATGGTAGCCGATGAGGCTCTGGGCACGCATCGGGTCGTTGTCCGCGATGGCCCTGGCGGTATCGGCCCAGTTGGTGGCGGTGCGTTCACGGTACTGCGGCGTGTCGTACAGGGCGTAGTCGTGGGAACTGAAGCCGCGCTGCAGGGCGTGCATAATCCATTCGTAGATGGGGTTGGCGGCCATGCGCGCCATGGCAAGGTTCAGGTCCCGGTCCAGAAGGCCGATGCGGTCGGCGTCAGGGTCCTCCTGCCGCAGGCAGGACTCGAGTTCTTCGGCCATGGCCACCAGGGCGGCCTTGTCCTCGTCCGTGCCCCTGGCGATGGCCAGCAGGGTCAGGGTCTGGTCCATGCTCTCCCGGAATTCCACCAGGGCCAGCGGTTCCACATGGTGCTGCTTGAGAAACAGGGCCAGGGATTCGCCGATGTTGACCACGCCGACCTTGCGTACGTAGGCGCCGCCCTTGACGCCTTTGCGGATGTCCAGGAGCCCCTTCTGCTTGAGGGCCCGCAGGGCCTCCCGGATGACGCCGCGCCCGGTGCCGAACTGCTGCTGCATTTCGCGCTCGCTGGGCAAACGCTCCTCGGGCGCAAGGCGTCCGGCAAGAATGGCGGCCTCGATCTGCAGGGCGACGTCCTCGCTGGCGCGACCGGGCTGTGCCGGAAAGAAAAGAGGGACTGGTGAAGTTGTGGTCATTGGTAGTACCTATTTGGCGTTTCCGTGCTCAAAAATGCTTCCTGAAGGGTTAAATCAGGTGTTTTTGGCGTAAATGGTAGGACCTTTCTGCCTAAGGGAGGCTTGGTTGTCAACCCGGGTGGGCAAAAATGCGGGAAAAGGTCGGACCATTAGGTCCGCCGGCGGGTTAGGAAAGGTATTCGGGGTGGCCTGAACGCTGTGCGAGACGGGCACGTGTCATGCGCTCGGACAGGCCGCCGTGCTCGACAAAAGCCTGTTCGAGCTGTCGGATCTGGCGATCGAGGAGGTAATTGGCCTGGTGGATGAGGCAGATGAGAATGTTGGCGACGGTCTCGGGCGGGCGGGTTTCGATATAGGTCCTATAGGTCTCATAGGACGTATTCTTTTTGCTTCCCAGTCTGCGGACGAACAGGGCCTGTACACTGGACTTGTGCCAGAGGGTGAGGTCGCGCACCCGCAGGTAGTCGCGGTAGTCTTCGAGCAGCTCTTCCAGGCTGGCGCGGGCCACGTTTATGAGCTTGATCTCGGTTTTTTTTGATGTCGCCGAGGCCATGCAGCCCTCGATGATGTTCTGCTTACCCGACCGCGCAGCCTGAATCATCTGATCTACGGTGCGGTCGCGCCGGTTCATGAAGCGTTCGCAGAAACACACCGTGCCATCATAGACGATGACTGCCTTGCGGTAGGAGAGAAGCTCTTCGTAGGCGCCGTGTTTTGGAATGAAGTGCTGCGACATGGTGCAGCTTTCTTACCATAGGTCCTCTAGGTCACATAGGACGTATAGGACCTATTTTTCAAAGCTTGGGTAAGTACTTCTTCAGCTCGTAGTCCGTGACCTGTGAGCGGTACTGGTCCCATTCCACGCGTTTGTTTTCTACAAACTTGGTGAAGATGTGCTCGCCCAGGGCTTCGCGGATGAGGGTGCTGTTCTGCATGGCTTCCAGGGCGGTTTCCAGGCTGCCGGGGAGGCTCTCGATGCCGCGGTCGAGACGCTGACCGGCCGTCATGACGTAGATGTCTTCTTCAATGGGCGCCGGCAGGTCGTAGTTTTCCTCGATGCCCTTGAGGCCGGCCGCGAGCATGGCGGCGAAGCACAGGTAGGGGTTGCAGGCCGGGTCCGGGGAGCGCAGTTCCACGCGGGTGGCGGCCTCCTTGCCGGGCTTGTACATGGGCACGCGCACCAGGGTGGATCGGTTGCGGCGGGCCCAGGCGATGTTGGTCGGCGCCTCGTATCCGGGCACCAGACGCTTGTAGGAGTTGACCCACTGGTTGGTCACGGCCGTGAATTCCCGGCAGTGCTTCAGGAGCCCGGCGATGTACGCCCGGGCCTCGCGGCTCAGGTGGTGCTCGCCGTCGGCGTCGTAGAAGAGGTTGCGGCCGTTCTTGAACAGGGACTGGTGCACGTGCATGCCGCTGCCGTTTTCCCCGTGCAGGGGTTTGGGCATGAAGGAGGCGTAGCATCCGTGGCGGCGGGCGATTTCCTTGACCACGACCCGGTAGGTGATGGCCGTGTCCGCCATTTTGAGGGCGTCGGCGTAGCGCAGGGCCAGTTCGTGCTGGCTGGGGGCGACCTCGTGGTGCCCGTACTCGACGCCGATGCCCATGGAACGCAGGCAGGAGATGATCTCCCGGCGGATGTCCCCGGCCAGGTCCAGGGGAGGGGCGTCGAAGTACCCGCCCGCGTCCAGGGGCTTGGGCGAGTCCGCGCTTTCGAAGAGAAAGAATTCCAGCTCCGGGCCGACGTAGAACGAGTAGCCCTTGGCGGCCGCGGCCTGGAGGTTGCGCTTCAGGCAGTTGCGGCTGTCGCCGGAGAAGGGCTGGCCGCTCGGCTCGATGATGTCGCAGAACATGCGCGCAATGGGCGCGGGCGTCTGCCGCCAGGTTACCAGCTGGAACGAGGCCGGGTCCGGGATGGCGATCATGTCGCTTTCTTCAATTCTGCAAAAACCTTCCAGGGAGGAGCCGTCGAACCCCATGCCCTCTTCGAAGGCCGCTTCGAGTTCGCCGGGCAGAACCTGAAAACTCTTCAGGGTTCCAAGCACATCCACGAACCAGAACTGGACCAG
>CAZQYA010000039.1:700-21363 GCA_964597325.1 uncultured Desulfovibrionaceae bacterium | reverse complement strand
AACTCAAAATCCGGCCCCAGTCCGGGATGGGGATGGCAAAGGGGCACAGGGTCAGGAAGAGGCCGCCGGGGATGAAGGAGAAGTCGTTGCAGCCATCATCCTGGCGTGGTGTCGAGCATGACCAGGGATGCCCTGGACGCGTTGGCGGCAAGCGTGGGTTCAGTTGGGGGGCGGATGAGCCGACGATTCAGGATGAAGTTACTCGGTATCGGGTGCATTATCTCACTGGAGCACTTTCTCTTGACCTCCGATCTTTTGATGGCTGCCCCATTTTGTCAGCCAGTTAGAAAACGGTTGCCTGGAGACTGACTTTGATAGAAGATTTTCATAGCGGCGTTGTTATCCAGAAACTAAATAATTAATTGTTATCTAATAATAATCAGCCATAGAGGATGAATATGCCATTACCAGTCGTACCTATTGGGATACTTTGGATTATTGGTGCTGCTGCCGCCATCGGCGTGCTCGGTGCTCTAGTCGCATTTTTCATCACAAAAGAAGGCACTGCGGCGATTTTGTTTCTTCTGGTAGGGGTTGTCCTTGTCTTGTCGATCCCGTTTCTACCGAACAGGTATGCTTGGGTCAGAGAGTTGAAGCGAAAATTAAGGTATGTCCTAGATGAAGAAAAATAGGGACAAATACGTTCTAACCTGTTTACTGGGCGCTTGTTTTCTTCTGCAGGGGTGCTCGCCGAGCGAAGAGGAGCTTTGGGGGCTTGGCTCGTTCGTATTTCTCGTATTTGTAGCTTTATTGCTCTTGAATAATGTTGTTCCTCGCATTCAGGAGCTTCCAAGATTGCAAGAATTTATCACAAAGCTTGAGTTTGTATCAGAAAAAATATGGCCAGTGATCTTACTATTAGCGATGGCATCAATATTATTTGGCGCTTATTCGATAGTAAATAATGGCCCTGGTGCTATAAAGAGCCTTTTCTTATTTTCTGGAGTCATTATTTTATATCTAGCCGCTAACGTAAGAAGTTGGGCCAGGTCTAAGGACGTACTGAAAAAGCGCAACCACCTCCGGAAAATTGGAATCAGTATAAGCTTCCTTGTTATTTACATTTACTTGTTTCTAGGTGCGCCAAACATCAGCCTATGAGGGAGGATGCCGCCAATCGCTACATGGTCGTCATTACCCCGAGAGGCAAAGGTCAGATCTTGAATCTTGAATATCCTGTAACTGAAATCGAAAATGTTTTTTTCGGGCGGAGAGATATGGTAAGCGTAATGGCAATATCGACGAGAGGAGAGCAGCCTATTTAATAATGAGGAAAGGGTGAACATGTGCATGTCTCTGCCTGGGTCTCCGAGGCCTGGAACATTAAGAATGTTTCAAACTGTCGAGCCATCCAACGCAGGAGAAAATATGTTTTCGCAGGATAACGCATGAGTGACCTGAGCTCTCTGGTGCTTGAGTTCGCCAGGCTCGAAGGTGCCAGAGCGGCCGGTATCACCACCAAAACGACACTGGCAGGCGGACCGCCTTCGGTTGATCTTGATTACGTGCTTGACGGTGCGCGTTCGGCAATCACGTTTGCCGTGGCGATGGATGCACGCTCCATCCCACCCTATCTCATGAAAAAGGACCGCCTTTGGTTCGAGCGGGAGATGATGGGAGCCAATGTCGCAGCCAGCGGCATTGCTTTGCACCTTTCGAACTACCTGCGCGGCAAGGGATATCGGGCTGAGCCTGTTGCGGCCAATCTCGTTTTTCGACCGTCCGGGGAATCCGGCACCACGTATGATCCGACGGCGCCGGTCTATCCTGATCTGGCGCATCGATATCTGGCGGTTCAGGCGGGACTCGGCCATCTGGGGCGTTCCGGAAATTTTATCATGCCGGTGCACGGAGCCGCAGTCATCCTTGGCTCCGTGGTTACCGAAGCAGACCTTCAGCCTACTTCGCCGCTGCCTCCGGAGGACAACTACTGCGACAACTGCGGCCTGTGTCGTGCCGCCTGCGTGTCCGGCTTTATGGATTTCAACAGTGAGGAACGCGTCACCCTCGGCGGCAGGGAGTACACCTATTCCAAACGCCGCAACCTCGCCCGCTGTGATCTTGTCTGCGGTGGCTATACCGGCCTCGCCAGGAATGGAAAATGGTCCACATGGTCGCCGGGGCGGTTTTCCATCCCCGAAAAGCTGGAAGACATTCCGGCTGCGTATGCGCGTATCACCCAGGCTCATGCGCAGTGGCCGCTTCCTCCGGGCGGGCGGCTTTTCTACTATTCCGATGTTGTCCACCGCATCGCCTGCGCTCATTGCCAGGCGATCTGCGCCCCGACCCTTGAGGAGCGCAAAGCACGGTTCCGTATGTTGTTGGAATCCGGAGTTGTCGTGCAGAACGAGGACGGCAGCCTGGAGAGGGTAAGCCCGGCTGAGGCGAAAAAGCGTCTTGAAGCAATGGCGCCGGAGAGGAGGAGGCTTTACGAAGACGACGCCTCCGCATCAACGCAGCGGCCCGTCAGGTCTCTGAGACCTAGAATGTCCTGAAATTATGATCTTTTTGCTCTAAAAAAGGGCGTTTTTGGGCGTTAGAATTATTTAGATATGTCTTGTTTTTGTATATCTATCCGAAATGATATTAAATTTTATTTTTAAGACAGCGCACAGGAGTGAGGGCTTCGGTCTGGGCCTTTTTTCTTCGCGCGCTTTGGGGGAGGCTGGAAGAGGGATGGAATAAATGGACATAATGGACCAACTGGACGATGTGGACCCCGCTTGGAAGAGGTATGGGCTTGTTCGCTTTTTGTTGAGGGGCTTGCGGTTCACGGGATTCATCAGGTCCATGCCGTCCATCCGGTCCATTCAGTCCATTCTTCCTTTTTTTTCCCGTGCCGCCATGCGCACACGGTAGAGGCGTTCCGTAAAGCCTCCTTCGTTTGTGAAGATGCGGGCCAGCGCTGCCAGTTGGCGGTCCAGGAGGGCGCAGGTGACTCCGATGAGGGTCAGGGCTGCGTTGGCGGCTATTTCCGGGTATTCGGGGATGCTAGGGTGTTTCTTGGGCCCGTGCGGCAAGGGCGTTGTGTGCTGTCGGGCATGTCTGGCGAATTCGTTGCGCTGGGCGTCGTTCCTGACTTCCCGGACCCAGGCGGCTACCTCGTCGGCGGTTGCGCAGCGCCTTGTTACAAGGGCGGTCCGCCGCGGGTCGCTGATCGGCCATTGGGGAAGATTGCGCTGGCGCAGGAAGTCCTCATAGTCCAGCAGCAATTCTTCGAGACTTGCCCGGGCCACGCTGGTCAGCTTGAGTTCGGTTTTTCTGGAAGCGCCGCTGGCTTCGCTGCCTTCGGCGATATTCTGCACTCCGCTGCGCGCCGCCTGCACCATCTGGTCACGGGTGCGGCTTCCAAGCGGAATGAAACGGTCGGAAAACCGAACTGTCACATCGTAGCACAACCGCGCCAGTTGAAATGTCTTGAGCCTCCGGTACCCGCCATGCCTGACAATGATTGGTTCCAACACTTCCTCCCGCAAGACGATCTCTTTCTTCCAATGATCTTTTGGCAGTGAGTTGGTCCATTGGCAGAAAGCGGTATTTTTTGCTGGGCTGTGCTGCGCAGGCGCCCAGGGAATGGGGCGGACCGGGGGCGGGGTTTTATGGACGCAATGGACTGGATGGACGTTATGGACGACATGGGATTTGCCGTAAATGCGGGTCGTTTGGTGCGGGCCGGGTGATGCGTGGCCATAGAGGTCCATTCAATCCATCAGGTCCATGCCGCCCATCTTCCCCGCACAGGCTTTACCTGCCCCGTGCAGGGGTTGCCCCTGGTGTGGGGTTCATATAGCCTTTCATGTTGATGCCATGTCGGCCTTGCCGTACTGGAAGGCGCTTCGAACCACATCACAAGGAAACATCCTGCATGAAAGAATATACCATCCTCATCATCGGCCGCGGCAAGCTGGGCCGGGAACTTCTGGACGGGCTGCAGGGGCCGGGCATTGCGTCCGTCATCCCCTGGGAGGACCGGGCCTCACTGGGCGACGTCCCGTGCATGGTCGTTCACGCCGGCTCCGGGCGCGAATTGCCAGACGCCGTCGAGTTCTGCTCCCGGACCGGTTCCGTCCTGCTGGAGCTGTCCACGGCAGGCTCGCCCCTGCCTGAAGCGGTCTCCTTTCCCGTTGTCCTGTGCCCTAACGTAAATATGGAGATGCTGTCCTTCATGGCCATGCTCAAGCAGGCCGGGGGGCTGTTCCGGGGGCGTGACATCCGCATCACCGAATCCCACCAGGCCGCCAAGAAGACCAGTCCCGGTACCGCCGTGCACATGGCCAGATCCCTGGGCATCCCGGAGTCCGACATCCGTTCCGAACGCGATCCGCAGGTGCAGCGCGAGGAAATCGGCATTCCGCCGCAGTACCTGGACCGCCATGCCTATCACGAGATCGTCATCGCGAGCCCGGAGGTGGAAATACGTCTGGAGACCCGCGTGCTCGGCAAATCCGCCTACGCCGACGGGCTGGCCAAGGTCATCGGCATGGTGGCCGGCACGTTGCCCGAGCCCGGCTTTCACGACATCGTCGACCTGGTCATCCGGAACGCCTCGAAGGCGTAGACCTGCCCGCGTCCCTTTCACGTGCCGCACCTCGTGAACGTCCTGCATGTTCTCCGCCTTGCTTTTCCGGAACCTTTTCCTGTACCGAAACGCATTCGGCCCCGACTCTCGTTGCTTACACCCCAATTTCCAACATCCAGGAGAAAGACATGTTCGCTGTAATGGTCAACGTTCACATCAAGCCGGAGCACAAGAAGGAATTCGTGGAGGCAATGTTCGACGACGCGCGCGGGTCCGTGCAGAACGAAAGCACCTGCCTGCAGTTCAACGTCATTCAGGATCTCGAAGACGAAAACTGCCTGCATCTCTATGAAGTCTACACGAGCGCCGAGGCTTTCGAGGCGCACACGAAGACGCCGCACTTCACCCGCTGGGTGGAGGTCACGACACCGTGGCTCGCGAAGCCTCTGGAGATCGCCACTGGCACACACCTGTTTCCCGATGACGATGTCTGGAAAAAGCAGGGCTGAATTCGATCCATCCACAAATTGAAAAAACGGGATTTCAGATTGTTTCTGAAGTCCCGTTTTTCGTGATCAAGGGGCGGAGCGCCCGGGATCATTCCTCCAGATGCGTTTACGCCTGAAATGCATCAACGATGCGCTGTCGCCGCGCCAACAGCGCTGGGCTGATCCGCACCGGATATGGCGTGCCTGCCTTGCCCGGACCGAGCAGTTCCGGGTCGAGGCGTGACAACCCATGCTCAAGCCTTGCGGCAGCCGCCTCCATGTCCGCGGCGTCCGTGTCGACCCGGCTGCCGCCGCGCATGACCTCCATCAGGAGTGGCCGTCCGGCATGGTCTTCCCCGGCCCCGGCAACGATATCCTCGGCGTCCATGCCGTCTTTCTCGAAACGGAAAACCTGCTGCGGCCCCGGCAGGGAGCGTTTGCCTTTGGAGAGCTTGCCCCGGTCCTGCCCGTCGTAACTGGTCAGCTTGTAGCTGAAATCCAGGCTCGGCACATCGGCCGAAACGCCCATGAGGGTGCCCACGCCAAAGGCGTCGATGCGCGCGCCGCGGGCCAGGAGGTCGGTGATGGCGTATTCGTCGAGATTGCCGCTGGCAAAGATGCCCACGGATTCGAGCCCGGCCTCGTCCAGACGTTTTCTTGCGCGGATGGACAGGTCGGCCATGTCGCCCGAGTCCAGGCGGATGCCCTGGATGCGGAAAGCGTCCCCCAGTTCGTGCGCCAGGCGGATGACGTTTTCCACGCCGCCCATGGTGTCGTAGGTGTCCACGAGCAGAACCGTGTCCGGATAGGTGGCCGCAAAGGCCTTGAAGGCTGCGTATTCGCTGTCGTGAGACTGGATGTAGCTATGGGCCATGGTGCCGGCCACGGGCACGCCATAGACGGCGCCGGCCAGGACGATGCTGGTGGATGCGGCCCCGGCGATGCGAAAGGCACGGGCGTTTTTCATGGCGGCCTCGCAGCCGTGCATGCGCCTGAGCCCAAAGTCCACCACGGGGCGCCCACCGGCCGCCCGGACGATGCGGGCGCACTTGGTGGCCGCCAGGGTCTGGGCGTGGATGCGGTTGATGAGCATGGTCTCCACGATCTGGGCTTCGGCAATGGGCGCCGAAACCTCCAGGAACGGTTCCCCCGCGAACATGACCGTTCCCTCGGGCACGGCCCGGACATCGCCGGAGAAGGAGAATTCCGCCAGCCAGTCCAGAAAATCTTCACCGAACATGCCCAGACCGCGCAGGTACTCCAGGTTGTCGGACGTGAAACGCAGATGTTCGAGGTAGGACAGGGCGTCGTCCAGGCCGCAGGCCACGAGATAGTTGCGGCAGTCGGTCAGCTTGCGGGGAAAGAGGGTGAACACGGCCCGCGCCGTCTTTCCTTCGCGCAGGTAGGCTTGGGCCATGGTCAGTTCGTACAGGTCGGTCAGCAGGCCGTTGCCCGGCAGGGCGGTGAAATCCATCCTGCCTCCAGGATCGCGCCGGCGCGCGCCATGTCGTCCAGGGCCTCGCGTCCGCCATCGGCGGTCACAGGTCGGCAACCGGCCACCAGGACGTGGGTGGGGAAGCCCTGGGCGAGGCTGTCCAGCACCGTGGCCCGCACGCAGACATCAAGTGCCAGCCCGCCCACGAAGAGGCGTCGTACGCCGTCGCGCCGCAGGAGCTGCGTCAGGCCGGTGTCGTCGAAGGCGGAGTACTGATCCTTGTCGAAACGCGTGCCCTTGGTGACCACGGTCATGCCGGGAGGCATGAGCAAGCCGGCATGAAATTCCGCTCCCGCGGTGCCTTCCACGCAGTGATCGGGCCATTGGCCGCCCATGGAGGCGAAACTCGGGTGCCGAGCGGGATGCAAATCCCGCGAAAAATAGATGTTCAGGCCAAGCACAGTGGCTTGGTCGATCCAGCGGTTGAGTTCCGGAATCACCTTGTCGCCATCTTCGATGGGCAATTCTCCGCCCGGACAGAAGGAGTTCTGAACGTCCACTATGAGCAGGGCGTCTCCCTCCCGCAAAGTCGTCATGGGATCGGCCATGGTCCTCCTCCTTGCGCGCGTCACGATGCTTTAGATTTATAACGGTTTGTGGAAAAGTCCATGCAGTGCGCCGGGAATGAGGCTCTGTCAAAGAAAAAATTTCCGACATGTCAGGATATTGCAGCTTTTTTTCGTTTTTCGTCAGGATGCCGCGACTCAAATAGCCGCGACTGCGGCCATTTTTGCGGATACACGGGGAACAAATGCAGGAAAGCCGTCGTACCCTGAAGGGGGCGACGGCTTTCACATGCTGCATGCCGGGATGACTATTCGGATTTGGGGGCTTTTTTCTTCCGCTTTTCCCAAAGCTTCATGCCCTGCATGGTCTTGCGGCGCTCGCGTGCAAGGGACTTGGCCACAAGGGACGTGCCCTTCTTGTAACCGTACTTCTCCTTGTACTCTTCGGGAGTGAGTCCGTGTGTCGCGAGATGACGCTTCGTCAAAACTTTGAATGACTTTCCACACTCGCAGCACGTGACGCTCTTTTCCTTGATGGCCTTCTTGGGATCGATGGCTGGCTCTGTATCAAGGGGGGGGGCCGTACCCTCACTGACGTTGCGGATGCTGTTCTCCAGCGTCCTGATCATGGTGGTGATCTCCTCTTCAGTCATGGTGCGCACGGCGGCTTGAGCCTTGACGATTTCGATGGCTTGCTTGAGATAATCTTCCATGTTGTCTCCTTTTTGATTTTTGATATTATGATTTTGGCGCTCATGCACAAACCATTCCCATAGCCGATTACTTCGATGCTCTATACTATTTTTTATACGTATTCAAGTATCACGTCATAAATTAACAGAGGTTCTTCGTTCCAAATTCTACGACCGTCCTTCAAACAGCCGGAAAGAATGAGACATGCAGGAATGAAGCACGTTCAAAGGACATGCTCCGGACTGATACGGTCCAGCAACAGAGCAGGAACAAAAGGGACGTATGCAGACGGAACAATGGGGGCGGTACGTGTCCCCCTGGAAACCGGGATGCAAATTCCCTTCGTATTCTTTGTGCTTTTTTGAGCACTGCGATCACGACATGTGGGCGGAATGTCGCGTGCGTTTCAGAGTGGGGCAGAATGGTCGAAGAGGTCTCAGGGCATGGCGGAGGCGTAAATTTTGTGCTAGAAAACAGGAGTAAAACGACAAGGAGATATGTCATGACTCAAGAACCTGGAAACCTCGCGGAAGGGCTGGCCATGGTGCAAGACAACAGGGACGGGCTGGCCCGCAAGACGGGCAGGTTGTACCTGGAGGAAATGGGTGAGGAGGCGGTGCCGGGCCTGTGCGACATCCTGGCGCAGTCCCCGTCCAAGGATGTCCGCTGGGCAGCGGCCAAGGCTTTGGGCAACATTTGCTCGGTGGAGGCCATCCCAACCCTGCTGGACGCCCTGGAGGACCGCAGCGCCGATGTGGCCTGGCTGGCCGCAACGGCGCTGAACAGGCTCGGGCGCGATGCCTGGCGGCCGGTTCTGGGGCGTCTGATCGAGCGCGGGGTGGACCATGTGAACGTGCGCGACGGCGTGCACCACATCCTGAACGGGCAGATCTTCGACCGGTATCCGGAGTTGTTCAAGACGGTACTGCGGTCCCTGGAATTCGGCGAACTGGACGAGGCCGGGAGCATGGCCGCCACGGAGCTCGTCAGAAGGATGCTCGAAGATCTCCATCAGGAGTGTCGGGATCTGCAAGACAATGGCGCCCCGGCCAAGGGATGAGGCGCCGGAGTCCCGTTTCGAGTCCGCGGCGGTCACGAAACGCCATGAACGCGTGACCGCCTTGTGGACGCCGACGCCCTGGAGCAGGACGTATCGCGACGCGCGCTTTTTCATCACAGCCAGGAGATCGTCATGACCACACCCATTCCACTGAAAATACAGAAATATCTCTCTGCGGAAGCACAGAAGGCCACCATCGTCGACGTGCGCATCGGCCTCAAATACACGAGCGTGCGCCTGGACAACGGCCAGTGCGGCGTTTCCTGGACCGGCCAGGAAGGCGCCGAATGCTGCAGCAAAAATCCCGGCATCGCGCCTCTGGCCGGACGCAACGCCCAGGAGTTGCTCGATATGCTTTCGGAGCCCACGCCCATGCGCCGTACCCTCGGTCTGGCCACGGCCAACGCCCTGTCCGCCGGCATGTCCCTGGACAGGCGCTCGCCCGGGGATGTCCTCGACGCCATCGACATCGAGGCCTCGGACCATGTGGCCATGGTCGGGCTGTTCGCCCCGTTGCTGAAGCCCTTGCGCGCTTCAGGCTGTCGTCTGGACATCCTGGAGTTGAACGGCAAGCCCGGCACCCTCGACCCCCGTGAAGGCCGGGCGGCCCTGGCGGACTGTTCCGTGGCCATTGTGACCAGCACGTCCATCGTCACGGGCACCATCGACGAGGTCCTTTCGTGTATCGGCAGCCCCCGGGCCGTGGTCATGCTCGGGCCCTCGACCTTCATGGCCCCCGAGGTTTACGCGGGCTCACCGGTGACGCATCTGGCCGGTGCAAGGGTTCTCGATCCGGCAGGCTTGGAGATGATGATCTCCGAGGGCGCTGGGACGCGGGTGCTCAAGCGGCACATGTGTTTCGAGACCATCACCCTCGGCTCCTGACCCCGGACGCCTTGCCTGCCATGCCCGGCGGGCGGGGCGGTCAGGGACCCGTCACCTTCACCGTGATCTCCCCGGTTATCCATGCGTCGAAACCCACGGGCACGGAGAGACCCGTGAGCATGGCGCCGCCGGGAATGGAGATGAAACCCGGCCGCGAGCCGTAGCGCGCGCCCCGCAGGAGGTCGTCCGTGGTGAACAGGATGAGGTATCTGGGGGAGCCATGGACGGCCGTCAGGTCAATGACGCCGGCCAGTTTGGCCGGACTGGGGGGCAGCAGGGTGGCCGGGACGGGCGCCAGGACATTTTCGATGCGCGCGAGGGGGAGGAACTCCGCGTCCAGCAGCAGCGCGGCCGGGGCAAAGATGCGCAGCCTGTCCATGACGCCGCTCAGGAAAGGGTGGCTCGTGATGGTCACGGACCGGGCTCCGTCCGGCAGTCTCAAGGCCATGAAATAGCTTTTTCCTTCGGCAAAGGGGAACGCGCCGGCTTTGTTCGTGATCTTTCCGGCAAAAGCCTTACCCGCAACGGGCCGTTCAAAGGGCATGTCACGAAAGACCCCGCTGGCTTCGGCGGCAGCGTCGAGGCGGGCGCGGAAAAACGCCATGCGGCGCTCGGGCCTGCTGATGTCCGTGGCCAGGGAGATGACCACGTCCGGAGGCGCGAGGCCCGGTTCCCGGGAGAGCAGCTCCGCGGCAGCCTCGTCGAAGCGGTCCTCGATCCGGACCCGGACGTCACGGACGTTGGCGCTCGAAAGGGTGTTGAAGTATTTTTTTCCCTCCAGACGCATTTCCCCGAAATAACAGGCCCGGGACGCCTCGGGCACCGTGAAGGCGCAGGTGACGATGTCGCCCGTGGGCGGATTGAGCCCCATGGTCAGGACATAGTCTCCGGGCGAAAGCAGCCAGTTGAAGCGGCCGTTCTTGCCAAAGGATTCCATGACCATGAGCGGCTCGGCCGTGGATTCGAGGCGGCCGAGGGAGATCTGCGTCCCGTAGGGATTCAGGGTGTCTTCCTCGCCGTCCCGGACCAACACGATACTGCCGAAGACAAGGCGTTTTTCCGACGACTCGAGGTGTCCCGGCGTGTAATGAACGGACGCGCAGCCCGCCAGGAGCAGCAGAAGGAGACAGAAAAACGGAACTCGTCTTGATTTTGGAGAAAACATGACGCCTCCCTCCTGGTCAGGGCAGTTTCGGAGATGATTTTGCCTTTGTCTGACTGTTGAAAAAAAACGAAATTCGCAAGCCGTTCAAAGAGGCTGGGATGCAAGGAAGCGAAAAAATCCAGGGCGCGCAGTGTATTCCGGGTACATAAGCGGTCTGGATTTTTTCGCAGACGCAGCAGATCGCCGTTTTGCGACATTTTATTATACGTTCCTTCGGGCTTCGAGGCAACGCTGGGCGCTTCTGCCCGGATCACCGGGGGTTGACACGTGAGCCCGGGGCATTCAGTGAAGCGGGCTGGCCGCGGTAAGGGAAATGGCCTGCCGCCGCGGTGCAGGACATGAAACATCAGCACGGGAGAACTGCATGAAAGCCATCGTCACGGGCGGCAACAGGGGAATCGGCCTGGAAATCACCAACGGCCTGCTGCGCAGGGGATTCACGGTACATGTCCTTTCGCGGACGGGCATCGAGCATCCTTCGAAGGACGTGATTTCCTGGAGTTGCGACCTGAACGATTGGGACGCCGTCGCCTCAGCCCTGGAAGAGATCGGAACCCCCGACGTGCTGGTCAACAACGCCGGCATCATGAACAGGAAGACCGCCGTGGACTACGACGCGGACGACATCACGCAAATGCTCAACATCAATCTCGTCAACACCGTGCGCCTGAGCGTTCTGGCGGCCGAAGGCATGGCCGCGGCAGGCGTGGGGCGCATCGTGAGCATCGGCTCCCTGGCCGGCTATACCGGGCACCCCGATATCTGGTACGGCATTTCCAAGGCCGGAGTGGCCAACGCCATGCGCTCCCTTGCCCGGTCCCACGGTCCCCGCGGCGTGGTGACCGCTACCGTGGCCCCGGGGCCTGTGGAAACGGAGATGATCAAGAGCATCCCCCCGGAACGCCAGAAACGTCTTATGGCCGGGACCATCACCGGTCGCTTCTGCGCACCGGAGGAAGTGGCCGAGGTCGTCTGCTGGCTGGCCACGGATGCGCCGGCCTTCATGAACGGCGAGGTCATCGACGTGAACAATGGCATGAACTGCCGCTGAGGCGCCCATTGCCTGGAGCCCGCGATGTGGCGGCGCGGTCCTTGCTTCATGCTTTCGTAAACGCTTGCGGAGGAACCATGAACGCTCAAGAAGACTCCGTCACCGTCACCATCAACGATGTGGAAATGACGCTCCTGGCCCTGGATTCCGGGGACGTGGCCCTGACCATGGGCGGCGCCCGGCTGGTCCGGAAAGCCGCCCGGATGGTTTTCGGACCACTCATGCCCGGTCTCGACGTGGAAGAACTTTCCCTGAAGCAGGTGGTTGAACTGTTCACGGATCTGGTTTGCTGGGAAGAAAAATCCGGCCGCCTGTTCATCTGCGCGGATCTGCCCGACCGTTGTTTCTGCCTGCCCATTCCACCGGAGCACTGGAGGATCATGACGCGCGGCCAGAAAACCCACTGAATCGGACGCAGTGAAGGCTCCATTTTGGCCTGAATCGTGCAGAACTTCAGTACCTGGAACGCACGAGACAACGGATTGGCAGAACAACACAAAAATCGAAAACTCGAAAAAAGAGCTGCCGCAATCCCGGATCACGGTGATTCCGGCCCCTGGGCCCCTTGCGGGCCCTTTTTTTGTTTCATCGATTGCGCGTCCATGAGCCTGGACGAAGCACTAAACCCAGTCGGGCCTCATTTAAACAGAAAGGATTGCTTGCCGGGAACATATTCACGCTCCGGCATCACGAGCGTTGCATTTTTTCGCATGAGATTTTGAATTTTTAGAGATTGGTGATTTGGAAATCCATATCTTCTTTTGTTCAATGCAGTGCCAAGCATGAAGATGGATTGTCACGCTTCGCTCGCAACGACGACTTACTGGCTTCCTTCAGCCCGGGCGATGTCCACCACGTCGTAAAAAATGATCCCCAGAATGGCGGACCATCCCACGCCGTGGAACAGGATGTTGCCCGTGGTGTCCAGGGATGACTCGATTGTGTTCAGCACGGCGCTGATAAGGAAGACGGAACAGACCAGCAGGATGACACCCATAAGGTGGCATGCCCAGTACATCACGCGATTCTTCTGTTCCCGGTAGCTGATGGCGGTCCACATCTGCATCATGGTCGCCCAGACGATGGGGATGGCCACAAAGAACAGAAGCAGGTTGTTTTCGTCGGGCAACGTGAAGTCCAGATGGAATTCAAAAAAGTAAACACCCGCCATAAAAATGACAATGTCTCTGACAAGTACGAAGAGTATCATCCAGGAAAGGTAATTGAGATCCGGCGCACAGGCAAGTTGCGTTCATTCCGGCGTGCTTTTGTCATGTGCTCCATACTGCTGAACCTTTGGGATGGGCGCATGGAGAGCCGCTGGTCTGCTGTTTTTTGGTCTTTGGCCTCGCATGTGCCGCGCGTTCAAATTCTTCAGGTGTTCCTTGAAGGGTGCCGCATTTCGGTGTCATTTCCGGTTGGTTTTCATGCCGGCTTGACGTAGCGGAAAGCTCTTCTGCCACGCGACACAATCATTCGGAGGATCGCCATGAAATCCATCTGCGTCTTTCTGGGGTCGAGCCCGGGCAATGGTCCCGAATATCTGGAAGCCACAAAAGCCCTGGGACGTGAATTGGCCCGACGCGGCCTCGTCACGGTCTATGGCGGTTCGGCCACGGGCCTCATGCAGGGGCTGGCCGACAGCGTCCTCGGCGCAGGCGGGGAGATCGTGGGGGTGACCGTGCAGCTGCTCAAGGACAAGGAGGCCTTTCACAAGGGGCTGACACGCCTGCACGTCGTGCCGACCATGCACGAGCGCAAGAACCTCATGATCGACCTGGCCGACGCCTTTATCGCCCTGCCCGGCGGCATCGGCACCCTGGATGAACTCTTCGAGGTCTGCACCCTGGGGCAGCTTGGATTTCACGCAAAGCCCTGCGGGCTCCTCAATGTGGGCGATTTTTTCACCCCCCTGACGAACATGCTCGAAAAAGCGGAGCGGGAAGGGTTCATGAAGCGCCCGTACCGCGAGGTCATGGCCGTGTCGGCCGATCCCGGAAAACTCCTGGACATGCTCACTTTCAGGGCCGGCCGTCCTTCGAAAAAAACTGGCTCGTGATGTTGGGCCGCGTTTAGCTGATTGTTGAAAAATCAAAATATGCAGGCCGCCCCAAAACGGCGATCTGCTGCGTCAGCGAAAAAATCCAGACCGCGCATCTGAGCAATACACTGCGCGTCCTGGATTTTTTCGCTTCCTTGCCTCTCACCTTTTTTGAACGGCCTGTTATGACGCACCTGCAAAAAGTCGCGAAAGATTCTGGGTGTCATTCCCGCGACGGCGGGCCATGTCGGACTCTGCGTGAAATCCATTCTTTTCAGATGCTTAGAAAGGCATGGATCCCCTTCTTCAAGGGGATGACGACTTTTTGCAGTGACGTCTGGTATCCCCGATCCTGACGGTTTGCCGCAATCATTTTTCAGCGATCCGCTGACCGGCCGTGGGCTTGGGCAGGGACAGCCTGCCGCCGATGGACGCGGCGATGATGACGACCATGCCCAGCAGGACCTGGGGATGGATGTCCTGACCGTGGACCAGGGCGACCATGAGCACGGCCAGGGGCGGGGTGAGATAGCTCAGGTAGCCGATAACCACCATGTTGCCGCCGCTCAGCGCCTTGTGCCAGAGGTAGAAGGAGAGGCCCAGGGGCACGCAGCCCAGATAGGCCGCCGAGAGCAGGGCCGTGGGCGAGGGCATGGCATGGGGCCCGGTCGCGACGTAGAGCGCGGCCGAGACCAGGGCTGCGTAGATGGTGAAGATGGTCATGGGGTCCTTGCGCAGCCCCAGGCGCCCGAGGCCCACGGAAAAGCTCGACCAGATCAGGCCGCAGCACAGCGCCAGGGCGAATCCGAATGCGTATTCCGTGTCGAAGCTGAGGTCGCGGCCCGCCGAGATGACCAGCGCCGCCCCGAACAGGCCCGTGCAGGCCGTGACCACGGTCGCCGTCTTGAGTTTCCGGAACATGAGGACCGAGGAGAAGACCACGATCCAGAAGGACCAGGTGGTGGTCAGGATGGCGCACTCGGCCAGGGGGGCGTTGTCGATGGCGCTGTAATATACGTAGTGGTAGAGGAAGAGGCCGTAAACGCCGAACAGGGAGACCTTTGCGTTCGGGACGTGGATGCGCCAGGACCGGGTCATGAGGGCGCTCTGGACATAGAGATAGAGGCCAGCGAAGGTGAAGCTGAAGAACATCAGCTCTTCGGTGGACAGCTCCGAAAGCCCTGAGCCCGTGGCCGTGGGCAGGCTCGCCCAGCAGAGTATCGCCCCGAAGGCGTAGAGATAGTGCTTCACGATATTCCCCCTGTTTCCGCGTTGTCACGGACACGGTTCCTAGCAGGGGAGTGTCGGGAGCGTCTTGAAGAAAATGGACACGCCTTCAGATCAGGCCGCGCTGGGACCGGTAGCGTCCCGGGGTGATGCCGTAACGGTCCCTGAACATGCGCGTTAAGTGACTCTGATCGCACAGACCGGACTGCGCAGCAGCGTCGGCGATGGACGTGCCCGCGTTAAGCAGCCTTCTGGCGCGCTCCAGGCGAATCTGGGACAGAAACGCGTGGGGCGGAAGGCCCGTGTGCCGCCGGAACATCCGGATGACGTGATGCTCCGAGCACTGCGCCAGGGCGGCCAGTTCGGCCAGGGAGACGGCCCGGTCCAGGTGGGCGTGCAGGAAGTCCACAAGGCGTTCCATCCGGATGTCGCCCCTGCCGGACCTTTCCTTCGAAACCCCGCAGCGTTCGCACAGCAGGGCAAATGCCTCCAGTATTCCCTCTTCCAGCCGCAGGGGATCCTCCCCCTTGAGCATCCCATCGTGCAGAGCGGCCAGACATCGCCACAGGGCAGGGTCCCCGAGCCGCGTGGTGCGCAGGCCCGGCAGCCGTCTGCCCAGCCTGGGTCCCATGGTTCCAGTCAGGAAGGCATCGGAGAAATAGAAGCTGCGCAGGTGCCGTCTTGAGGTGTCACAGGGCCGGTTGGAGTGGACCACTCCCGGTTCGATGAGACTGACCGACCCCGGTTCCAGGACATTGCTCTCGCCACGCACCTGAAAGTGTTCGCCGGATTCGGAATTGAGCCAGAGCACGTACCCGTCGTGCAGGTGTCTGGGAAAAGCCCGGCCGTCACAACAGGACAGGATTTCGAGGTCGCGGTGCAGGGGGGGCGGGTAGGCGACGGGGCTTGCTGCGGACGGGGACGTTGCAGCCTCGTCACGCATTGCCGGCGCCCTGGTCGCACGAATCCGTGGCGACGCGTACCTGGTTGCGGCCGTCGCTTTTGGCCAGGTACAGCCCCTGGTCCGCGCAGACGAGCAGTTCCTCCACGGATTTGATCCCGGAGTCGACCTCGGCCACACCGAAACTCGCCGTTATGGAAAAGTTTTTGTTATTGATTTCCAGTGACAGGGAGGACAGCCCCTTGCGCAAGGACTCCGCCACGGACCGGGCCCCCGAAAGGCTTGTGCCCGGCAGGAGCAGCACGAATTCCTCTCCACCGTATCGGCAGAAGAGGTCGACATCGCGAATCCGGGCCGAAACGAACTTGGCGCAGGCGGACAGGGCCACATCCCCGGCGGCATGGCCGAACATATCGTTGATGCGCTTGAAGTGGTCGAGATCGATCATCACGCAGGTCAGTCCGCCGCCGTACCTGCTCACTCGTGAATATTCGCGGCGAGCCGCGTCCATGAAGGATCGACGGTTCATGACGCCCGTGAGCATGTCCGTGGAGGCCGCCAGGGCCAGGGTGCGGCTCTGACGGTTGATGTGGATCTGGCTGCGCACCAGGGCGATGCTCAGACCCGCGGACACGAGGACCAGGATCATGGACAGCCCTCCATAAAGAAAGGCGTTCTGCCTCCAGGGCTCCAGCACCTCGTCCAGCGGAAGCGCGGTCGTGACGAACAGGGGAAAATGGCCCACCTTGCTGGCGCCCGATATCATCCTGTCCTGGTTTATGGCCGCCGGGGTTCCGCCGCCAATGACGACCGAGTCTTCGGATACGTCGAGGCGCCTGCCTATCAGATTCCCGGCCTGCAGGTCCTGCATGTAGACCGTGCCGCTGGCGTCCGTGATGCAAAGCGTCATCCCGGACGGCATGTCCATGGACCCAAGAATCTCCCGGAAGGCTTGCAGGGACACGAGCACCGTAATGACGCGTTCGGCTGCCGCACCCTCACCCTGGGCCAGGCTCAGGCCGAACATCCAGATGTCTGGATGGAGCGGGTCGCGGACCGGGGAGCCAAGCCACATTCTGACATCTCCCGGGGATTGGACGGGAGTGAACGCCATGTCATTCATTTGATGGTATCCACCCCTTCCGGACCAGGTCTCCACACGTCCGCCCGGACCGGCGACCTGCACGCCCTCGACATAGGGCTCGCCGCGCAGGACGGATTCGAGCAGCATGTTCAGGCGCTTGTTTCTCTGGGGAGCCTCCTGCTGCGTCACCAGAAACAGGCTGACCTCTTCGAGGCGCTCCGTCACGTCCGTCAGAAAGAGATTTATCTGGGACGAGACGAGGCCCGAAACGAACCGGGCATGTTGACCGGCCTCGTCCAGGGTGGTTTTGTAGGAGGTCAGGCCAAAGGCCACGGAAAACGCCAGGACCGCCGTGGTCAGGACGCTTGTCGTCAGTACGACCAGGGCAGTATGCCGCTTGGATTCGGATTGGTGCAGTTGTACATTCATATCATGATCTTTCGCAGCATCGGATAGCTTATCGGCGGCATGAACAAAAGGATAAAAATGGACCTGGATCGGCTCCGCGTCTTCACCTTCGCACGTGATGATCGTATGTACGGGGCAATACCAGCAGCCGGGAGGCGAGAATATGAAGACAGCTTTTATCGGATTGGGAATCATGGGCCGCCGCATGGCCGCGAATCTGCTGACGGCCGACCCGGATCTGACCGTATTCAACCGTTCCGCGGAGCCACGGGATGCGCTGCGCGCGATGGGTGCCGGAGTGGCGACGTCGTCGGCCGCCGCCGTTCGGGACGCCGACGTGGTGTTCACCATGCTGAGCACGCCCGAGGTGGTTTGGGAAGTTGCCCTCGGGGAGGCGGGATTCACGCGGTCCATGAAGGCAGGCGCCGTCTGGGTGGACTGTTCCACGGTCAACCCGTCCTTCTCGCGCAAGACCGCGGACTCTGCCCGTAAAGTGGGCATCCGGTTCGTGGATGCGCCCGTGGCCGGAACCAAGCCCAACGCCGAACGCGGGGACCTCGTCTTCCTGGTCGGCGGACACGAGACGGACCTGAAGGAGATCGAGCCGCTGCTCATGACCATGGGCTCAAAAATCATCCATGCCGGCGGGGCAGGGCAGGGGAGCGCTTTGAAGATGCTCGTCAACGCCATCCTCGCCCAGAACATGCTCGTCTTTTCCGAGACCGTCCTGCTGGGCGAACGTCTGGGCTTCGGGCGGGATTTCCTCCTGGACACCCTGCCGGGCATGAACGTCAGCGCCCCCTTCACCAAGGCCAAGGCCGAAATGATCCGGGCCGACGACTACGGCGTGAACTTTCCCCTGGAATGGATGCACAAGGACCTGCACCTGGCGGCCCTGACCGCCTTTGAAAGCGGCCAGCCCCTCATTCTGGCCAATCTGGCCAAGGAACTCTACGCCGGGGCCTGCCGTGAAGGCCTGGGCCGGGAGGATTTCGCGGCGGTCTACAAGTTCCTGAAAGGGGAGTAGCGGACGGCATCAGTGCCGCAGGGCGGGCCGCATCCGTTCGGAAACCGGAGTTCGGCATCCTGTACAGGGCGGTTCGGCAGGCGTTACGTGATTCTGAAGGGTTCATGCAGGAGTCGTGCGTGAACCCTTCAGCATTGCCGCCCAAACCGCCCGGACGGATCGTCGACGGCCCGCTAGCGCCTGCGGGAAGCCCAGGCCACGGCCGCGACGCCATAGCACAGGGCCACGGCCAGGCAGGACAGGATGGCCTTGCCCGGCCCCAGCGCATCGCGCAGGAAGGGCGCGCACAGGGCCAGGACAAGGGCCACGCCCAAGACGTGGGTCATGAGGGACGGGCCGCGGAAGAACCCCGTCACCCTCGGTCCCCGCGTCCCGGTCGAATGGCCCGGCTCTGCCGGAACTGGCGGAACGGCCCAAGTATCATCCGGGCGCGGAACCGGGCAGGACGTGGAGGACATGCGGGCATACGCGCCATCAGTCCCTGGCCACCAGTCCGTTCAGGAACTCGATGATCTCCCTCTCGGTCTCGGGCCGGAGCATGCCCTTGTAGATGTAGGCGTGGGCGATGACGGTGCGGCCCTGTTCGGAGTAGCCGTAGCTCAGCATGACGACGGACTTGCGGCCGTATTTGCCCTGGATCTTGTTGAAGATGACCTCATCACCGTTGACCCGGACGAACTCGGACTCCAGAAGGCTTGCGTTCTTCAGATCGTAAGCATCCACCAGGCTTGCGTAGATCCGCGTCATGGGCATGGACCGGTTGTCATAAAGAATGGAGGCGTTGGTGAAACGCCTGGTGCTGAAATCGATGCGGCCTTCGTCCTCGCGCCGCACGTTCCACATGCGCTTGTCGTAATAGAAGGCCGCCCCGGTATCGCCGATGGGCACCCTGTTCACGGCGGTTTCCGACTTGAATCGCTCCTCCAACTCCCGCCCCACCTCGGCCCCGGGCTTTTCGCGCGGCGGTTCCCACTTTTTGGGAGCGCAGGACGCCACGAACAGGGCCAGCACCGCCAGCAGGGCGTATTTCATATACCTACTCATTTCGAGCCTCCTTTTCATGATCCCTTTGTGGGCAATACCGTGAACGAATTTGGCTTCGGCTCTGGGCACAAAGCCGCAGACCGGGCGCAGCCGCGCATATCTCCGAAAACAAAGCGAGCCGGAATCCTCACGCAGGTTAGTACAGAATGCCCAGAGATCAAAGCTTTCCCAGGGTGATCCGAAGATTTTTGTCTCACCACTGAAAAAGTTTTGACAGGAGGGCCAACTCCTTATAGAGACAGTTTCTCGTTGGACGGGTCTGGGCGGTTAGCTCAGCTGGGAGAGCATCGGCCTTACAAGCCGAGGGTCATAGGTTCGATCCCTGTACCGCCCACCAAAGAAAATGCGGGGTCGTAGTTAAGTCGGTTATAACGCCGGCCTGTCACGCCGGAGGCCGTGGGTTCGAGTCCCATCGGCCCCGCCACTAGAGAACAAGGGTTTCAGTCGAAAGACTGGGACCCTTTTTTCTTTTCGTGGGTTTGGTTGTGGGTTTTCGGCCAACTCAACGATTCAAGATGAAGCCATCCAGCAACGGGTGGCTTTTCTATTAGGCCCGTACGTATGGGCCAACATCCATAACTGGGAATACGTATGACAAAAGAACCGCTTGCCGTTCGTGCAACTTTTCTTGTAGCGAATTTTCGAAAATATTTACGGCCGAAGACCGCAGAATATCCGGGCATAACTTTCATTAAGGAAACGAGTGTCTGCTCTTGTCTCTCCAGAAGATAACTTCAAAAGCGACAGAGCAATTCGGAGGCAGTTTCTTCTTTTCGAACGACACGGCAAACGTCAAAGCGAGACACGCCCTTTGCCAGAACAAGCAGCATGAAAATCTGCCCAAAATGCCGTTATCTGGACCATGAGGAAAATGGCCCCAACTACGAATGTCCGAAGTGCGGGGTCATCTATTCGCGTGCCTATGAAGCCATCAACGAAGAGAAGATCAAACAAAACGAAAAACGCTTCGCGCACACTTGGGCCAAAACAGGCGCAAGCGCCCGGAGGAAGACTGGAACGTTTTGGGTCTGGGCGGCCGTCTTCATCAGCATCATCGCCTTCAACGCCA
>CAZQYA010000039.1:0-690 GCA_964597325.1 uncultured Desulfovibrionaceae bacterium | reverse complement strand
ATGAAGATTGATCAGAAGACGGTGGAGCAGATCAAGAAACTGCCCAAGGTGGAACTCCACCGGCACCTGGAAGGCTGCATCTCGGCCGAACTCCTCCCCGAGATCGCCCGGGACTACCAGATCAAGCCGCCCACCCGGGCCATCCCTGTCGCCAAGACGCCCGCCCCTCCGGCCAGGGAAAACTTTCTGACCAAATACGAAATGCGGACCCAGGAAAAGGGCACATGCAGTTTCAAGGTCATCTCGAACGACGCCCCAAACACGATCTTCATTCTTAGCAACCGCATCACCGGACAAAAAACAGCCCTCCTCTATGTCAAACGAGGCGATGAGCTCGAAATCCTGGTACCGCCCGGGGAATATGGTTACCAGATGATCCAGGGGGACGTCTGGTTAGGTGATAAAGAGCATTTTGGTTTGAGAACAGTGTATTTTGATGGAGACAGAACTTTTCTCTTTGAACAGAACGAGCGAGGAACATCTGGGCATTTTGTCAAGCTGAATACGTTGAATGGAAATATGAAGCCGGTCAGAACTGCACGGATTGATCTGGATTAGGTGGAGCTGTTGCCGTTGATGGAATCAGCATAATTTCAATTAGATTCTTGATCAAAGGTCTAAGGGAGTCAGCCGAAACATTCGTCAAAAGCAGACCTGACCCCTTTGCCTTCCTCATTGTACGCAGGTATA
>CAZQYA010000038.1:0-21566 GCA_964597325.1 uncultured Desulfovibrionaceae bacterium | reverse complement strand
ACGGTTTTCAAGCCGCAGGGCGTCCCCATGGGACAGCTCTACGGCGTCGTGCTCGGCCTGGACGGGCTTGAAGCGATGCGGCTTGTGGACGCCGAGGGCCTGAGTCAGGAGGAGGCCGCTGCCCTGATGCAGGTCTCCCGCCCCACCCTGTGTCGCATTCTGGCCGAGGCGCGCACTCAGGTGGCGCGGGCCTTGTCGCGGGGTTGGGCCATCCGGATCGAGATGGATGGCGAACATGCGGTAACGAGTGGAAACGGTGAAGAAAACATGGCTTCGCATTGTCGGCGCGCGCAAAGACACGCCGATGACGGGGGCCGCCAACAAGGAGGACAATCATGAGAACAGGACAAAGCGGACGAACCGGGCAAGCCGGGCAAGGTGGACGAGGCCAGGGTGGGCGAGGTCAGGGCCAGGGAGGTCAAGGACAGGGCGGCCGTGGCGGATGTCGGGGCCGGCGGGCGGGCGCCGGGCCGGGGACGGGAGAGGGCGGTCAGGCAGGTCCCGGTCTGGGTCGCAAGCGCCGGGATGGATCGTGCGTCAGCGACCCCGCGGTTGCGGAACCGGTTCCGGCAGGGATTGACAAGGAAAAAACACAGGAATAAACGCTCGTTTGAGCAAAATGGAGTTGCCATGCCACGACCCAGGAAGTGCCGTCGCATCGAGGGCTGCCCCAGGGCTCTTTTTTTCAAACCGCACGGGATCCCCCTGCGCGAGCTGGCGGAAGTCTACATGCCCATGGATGGGTTCGAAGCCCTGCGTCTGGCCGATTACGAGGGCCTGGGCATGGAGGATGGCGCGGAGCGCATGCATGTGTCCCGCCACACGTTCGGGCGTATCCTCGCGGATGCCCGGCGCACAGTGGCCAGGGCGCTGGTGGAAGGCCTGGCTTTGTATATCGCCAATGATTCCGGCATGTCGTGCGCGCAACTGTATCCGGACCGTATCGCGGCCCGCGGCAAGGAGCTTTCTATGACCAAGATCGCAGTGACCAGCGAAGGTCCGAACATGACCGATCGCGTCGATCCCCGTTTCGGGCGTGCCGGCGGCTTTGTTGTCGTCGACGTGGAGACCATGGCCTCGACTTATGTGGATAATGGGGCTTCCCAGGCCATGAGCCATGGCGCGGGTATTCAGGCCGCCGAGAATATCGTCAACGCCGGGGCCGGAGTGCTCCTGACCGGATATGTCGGTCCCAAGGCTTTTGCCGCGCTCAAGGCCGGCGGGGTCAAGATCGGCCAGAACCTGGACAACATGACCGTGGCCGAGGCCGTGGCTCTCTACAGGGACGGCAAGGTCGAATTCGCCGATGCCCCGAACAAATAGGATGCGCTCATGATCGTTGCAGTCGCCAGCGGCAAGGGCGGCACGGGCAAGACCACGGTCACGGCCTCCCTGGCCGTGTCGTGGCCGAAAGCCGTGGTCGCCGTGGATCTCGATGTGGACGAGCCAAATCTGCATCTGTTTTTGAAACCCGAGATCACGGAAATCGAGACCGTGACCCTTGAAGTGCCCGAGGTGGACGAGGCCAAGTGCACCTTCTGCCGCGCCTGCGCCGAGCTGTGCCAGTTCAAGGCCATCGCGGTCATGGGCAAGGCCATCCTGACCTTCCCCGAGATGTGCCACGGCTGCGGCGGGTGCATGGCCATCTGCCCTGAAGGGGCCATCGGCGTGACCACGCGGGAGCTTGGCGTCATGGAGCGGGGCCTTGGCCGGGGCATTCCCTGTCTGACCGGGCGGCTGCGCATTGGCGAGGCCATGAGCCCGCCGCTCATGCGTCACGTGCGCACGCGCATGTTGGGCGAAGCGGCGGGCGCGGACATCCTCATCGACGCGCCTCCGGGCGTGAGCTGCCCGGCCATGTGCGCCGTGGCCGACAGCGATGTCATCGTGCTGGTCACCGAGCCCACCCCTTTCGGCTTCTATGATTTCACCCTGGCCTGGGAGGCGTTCTCGCCGCTGGGCAAGCCCATGGCCGTGGTCGTCAACCGCGCCGGGCTGGGCGACGGGCGGGTCTATGAATTTTGCGCGGAGCACGGCCTGCCCATCGTCGCCGAGATTCCCTACCGCCGCGACATAGCGGAGCATTATGCCAAGGGGCTTGTGCTGGCCGAGCTGGACGACGGCCTGAAACAGCAGTTCGCAGGGCTGTGCCGCACCCTGACGACCTTGGCCAAGGAGACGGATCATGCATGAGATTGTCGTCATCAGCGGCAAGGGCGGCACGGGCAAGACCTCCATCACGGCGGCCTTCGCGCATCTGGCCCAGAACAAGGTCATCTGCGACCTGGATGTGGACGCCCCGGACATGCACCTGCTCCTTGCACCCAAGGTGGTGCGCGAGGAGGCGTTTTATTCCGGCCATGAGGCTGTCATTGACGCGGAGCGCTGCTCCGGGTGCGGAACCTGCTTGTCCATGTGCCGTTTCGGGGCGGTGGTGGCCGATGGGGAAACGTTTCGGATCGATCCGGCGCGCTGCGAGGGGTGCAAGGTCTGCGTGGCCTTTTGTCCCGAACAAGCCATCGATTTTCCGACCCGTCATTGCGGCGCGTGGTATGTGAGCGACACCCGCTTCGGGCCCATGGTCCATGCCCAGCTTTTTCCGGGCCAGGAAAATTCCGGGCGGCTGGTCAGCGTGCTCAAGAAGGAGGCTCGGCGGCTGGCCGAGGCGGGCGGTCATGACCTGATCCTGTGCGACGGCTCGCCCGGCATCGGTTGCCCGGTCATCAGCTCCCTGTCCCAGGCCACCCTGGCCGTGGTCGTCACGGAGCCGACTCCCTCGGGCGTGCACGATCTGGAGCGGGTGGCGGCCCTGTGCGATCACTTCCGCATCAAGGTGGCGGTGATCGTCAACAAGTTCGACCTGAACGCCGGTCATACGGCCCGGATCGAGGCCTTGTGCCGGGAAAAGGGCTACACCCTGGCCGCGCGTCTGCCGCACGACACGGCGGTGACGGAAGCCATGGTCCGCCGTCAGGCCGTGACGGAGCAGGATGGCGAAAATTTCGGTCTCCATGTGCGCGAAGCCTGGAAGACCATTCAAGGGCTTTTGAATACATAATTTGGAATAAGGAGAGAGTATGGAAAAGGCGAGAATCGCGGTCCCTTCGACTGTTCCCGGGGGCCTGGAAGCGGAAGTCGGCGCTCATTTCGGGCATTGCGACCTGTACACCATCATCGACGTGGAAAACGGCGTCGTGACGTCGGTCAGCACCCTGCCCAACGTCCCGCATCAGCAGGGCGGCTGCATGGCCCCGGTCAACCATCTGGCAAGCAACGGCGTCAACCTGCTCATTGCCGGCGGCATGGGCATGCGTCCGCTCATGGGTTTCAATCAGGTCGGCATTGATGTCTTTTATGGCGCCGACGCCCCCAGTGTGGGCATAGCGGTGGACGCGCTCCTCAAGGGCGCCCTGGTCCGCTTCACCCAGGAATACACCTGCGGCGGCGGTCAATAGCCATCCTCCGGCCGGACTGTCCTGCTGGCAGGGCGGTCCGGCCTTTTTCGTATCCGGGAGGGACGACATGCATGTGGTCATAATCACCGACCGCCGGGATGCTCTTCACGAGTTCGCCCAGGGTCTGGGGAAGGACGTCGAATGGTCGGATTCGGCCGAAGACGTGCTGAACCGGGCTCCAACTCCGCCGTGGCAGCTCGTCGTGGTCGACGCCATGATGTCCGGCATGGACTACAAGAAGTTCGTGATGGATCTGCTGCGGGTCAACGCCATGCTCAATACCGTGGTCATCACGGGAATGAGCGAGGAGGAGTTCCACGAGGACAGCGAAGGTCTGGGCGTGCTCTGTGCCGTGCCGGCCGACCCCAAGTGGGATGACGGGGCCCGGGCCATGAATCAGCTCTGTGTGCTGTACGGTCTGGGCTGATCAGACCGGAGAGGGCGGAAAAAGGGCGGCCGGAAGACCGCCCTTTTTTTATGCTCAGTTGTATTCGTTCATGGCCGCGTCGGCGTAGGTGTCCTCAAGGACCTTGCGCAGGCGGAAGGCGCCTTCGATCATGGGGGCCAGCTTGGGCAGGCCATCGATCTTGTCGACGTAGCTGAAGGCTCCCAGGACTTCGCCCATGCGGCGGGTCTCGTCGCTTCCGTGGCCGGTGAAGAGCACCACCTGGAGTTTGGGGTCGATCTCCTTGAGGCGCTTCAGGGTCTCGATGCCGTCGATGCCGGGCATTTCGATGTCCAGAACCACGACGTCGTATTTTTTCTTTTTGACCTTTTCCAGTGCTTCGTCACCGCTGTGGGCCACCTCCGGGGAAATGCCGTACAGGATATTCAGACGTTCGGCGAGGATCCGGCACAGATCCTTCTCGTCGTCCACGATCAAAAGCTTCATCTTGTTCATGTTCACTCCTCCTTGGCAGATGCCGGATTCACCGGCCCTTTAAGTTCGTTCTCCGGATGCACGGCCATTGGCGCACTGATGGTGAAGGTGGAGCCGTGCCCAGGGGTGCTGCGCACGGAGATGTTCCCTCCCATGGCCTCTATGATGCCGTGGCAGATGGCCAGCCCCAGTCCAATCCCCTTGCCCACATCCTTTGTGGAGAAAAAGGGTTCGAAAATTCTCGTCAGCAGCTGCTCTTCGATGCCGCAGCCCGTGTCCCGGATGCTGACCTGCAGTTCCCCGTCATGCAGGTCTCCCGCAATGGCCAGGATCGGGGGGGCGGACTCCATGGTCGTCGCCGTTTTGATGGCTTCCATGGCGTCCAGAGCGTTGTCGATCATGTTGGCCAGGACCTGCTCCCATTCCGAGGCCGGCAGGCGGAAATTTTCCAGTCCGGCGGCCCAGCTTTCCTCCACCCGGACTCCCAGGGCGTCCAGGCGCTCCTTTCTGGTTTCAAGCAGGGCCCGGACCAGCGTCGGAAGGTCAGAGGCGGCTCCACGGGTGTCCAGGGCACAGCGCAGGGTCAGGAGCTTGGAGGTGATGGCCTTGCAGCGTCTGGCCTGCTGTCGGACAAGCTCCAGGGAGTCCAGGGCCTCCCTGCGAGAATCATCCGTCATATCCGCTTCCTGCAGCACCTCCTCGATCCAGCCAGCCTCGTTGAGCATGACCTGCAGGGGATTGTTGATCTCGTGGGCCACTCCCGTGGCCAGCACGCCCATGGCTGCAAGCTTGGCGGTCTCGGACATGCGTTGGCGCGAAAGGGCCTCCATCCGTCGTCCCTCGGCCTCGCCGATGGCACCCACCAGCGTGTCGATGTCCGCTGGCTTGACCAGGTAGTCCCTGGCGCCGCCTTTCATGCCGGCCACCGCCGTGTCCAGGGTGGAATCCGCCGTAAGCAGGATGACCTCGGGAGCGGGTTTTTCGGCCCTGAGCCCCTTCAGAGTCTCCAGTCCGCTCATGCCGGGCATGGTGACGTCCAGGACAACGACTTCGGGCGGAGAGAGGCGTGCCGCCTGCAGGGCCTCGTGTCCGCTGTAGGCGGTGCGTACATCCATGCCTCGCGTGCGCAGGCGCTCGGCCAGCAGTTCGGCGAAATCGCGTTCGTCGTCGACTACCAGGACATGGACCATGCCGTGTCTTCCTATCGGGGCGTGCCCTGGGTCACGGAACGGATGCCTTCCAGCAGTACGTCGATGTCCAGGGGTTTCTTGTGGTACATGGCCGCCCCGAGGTTCATGCAGGAGTCGAAGTCCTGGTCGGAGCCGTGGCCGCTGAGCATAATCACGGGCAGTCCGGGCCACGACTTGCGGATGCGCCGCAGGACTTCGAGGCCGCTCATGCCCGGCATGCGCAGGTCCAGGATCACCACGTCGGGCGGGTCTTGTGCGATCAGGTCCAGGCCGTCCTGGCCGTTCAGCGCCACCCTCGGAGAGAACCCGCGCATTTCAAGCCGCTCCTGCAGCGTAGTCACGAAGGCTTCCTCGTCGTCAATGAGTACTACGTTTGGTTCATCCATGGGCTAATCCTGTTTGCGCACGGGAAAGATAAGACGATAGGCGGCGCCGTCCCATTCCGCACGCCCCCTGCCAAGCAGTGCATTCAGCTCTGCCAGACCCTCTGGAGATGGAGCTATGCCTTTCGGCGGTCGGACCTTGAGGACGTGTTCCTCCTGTCCGCTCTCCGCCTCCAGAAGCACCACGTCGTCCCTTACCTCGGGGGGCAGGGAGAGGAGTACGGCCCTGTAGACACTCATGAGCACCGGGAGGGCCCCAACAGCGACGGGCAGGGCAGAGCCGGGCTGGGTAAACTCCACACCCGTGCCTTTCAGACGCGCCGGGCGCTCGGACAGAAGCGCCGCAGTGCGGGCGTAGACGGCCAGGTCGCATCCGTCGAGAACGTCGTCGTCGGGCGAGTGCGCCATGCGGCTGGTTGCCTCCAGGAGTTTTTTGCCTCGGTCCACCTGGGTGGAGATGTGTTCCACCGTCCGCTCCATGTTGGGCCTGTGCTTGAAGTCAAGCCGGGAGTTGACCTTCAGTATGTCGCCCATGAGTCCCGCTGATTCGCGGATGATGGCCAGAATATTCTGCATTTCGTGCATGGTGACGGCGGTCACCGTGCCCATGAAACGCGCTTCCTTCGCGATTTCATTCATGCGGCTGTCCTTGGGCGGCGCTCATGGCCTCTCCCATCGTGTTGATGAGCTCTTCCAGATCCAGGGGTTTGGTCAGGTAGGCAACGGCGCCGTAGCGCATGCCCTCGATGCCGTCGCGTGTCATGCCTTGTCCCGTGAGCAGGATGACCTGTACGGCGGGGTGGGTCTCTTTGACCCTCTGCAGGACGTCCAGGCCTTTCATGCCCGGCATCATGACATCGAGGATCATGATGTGCGGCTCGTCTTCGGCCACCGCCCGCAGGGCTGATTCACCGTCGTGGACCACGCGCGAGGCAATGCCCCGAATCTCCAGACGCTCGGCCAGGGTGGTGATGAAATCGACCTCGTCGTCGACCAGCAGGATGTTCCACGTGCTCATATCCATAATTAACCTTCCAGGGAATGTTTCGGCAGCAGGATCGTCATGGTCGTTCCTTCCTTGAGCTTGCTCACGACCCTGATGTCTCCGCCCAAACGTTTGACGATGCCGTAAGTGATGGACATGCCAAGGCCCGTGCCTTTCTCCTTCTTGGTGGTGAAGAAAGGTTCGAACATGTTTTTAGCGGTTTCCTCGGTCATGCCGCATCCGTTGTCCTGGATGGAGATGGCGACGAAGCGGTCACTCTCGACCCACGATTTCAGGACGATCCGTCCGCCGTCAGGTACAGCGGCCAGGGCGTTGTTGAGGATGTTCAGAAAAACCTGCTGGATCTGGCCGTGGTCCGTGGGGATGTTCGGAAGGTCCGGGTCCAGTTCGCGTACGAGCGCCACGTTGCGGTATTCGGCTTCGCGTTCCAGGAAGCCCAAGGTTTCCACCAGCACGGCGTTCAGGTCCAGGATCTCGATCTTGACGTCCATGCGTTTGGCGAAGCCGAGCATGCGGTGCGTGATGCCGCGGCAGCGTTCCACCGAGCGCAGGATGGCTTCGATCTGTCGGCCGAACTTGTCCTTTTCGGGAAAGTCGGCACGCAGACCGATGATGTCGCGCATGAGCCCGGCCTTCTCGTTGATGATGGCCAGAGGATTGTTGATTTCGTGGGCCACACCAGCGGCCAGGCGTCCAATGGAGGAAAGCTTCTGGGAGTGCTCCATCTGGTGAATGGCGCCCAGACGTTGTTCGTCGCTTTCCTGCAGCTTGGCGATGAGTATGCTCGTCACCCGGTAGACAGCCAGAAAGATGATGATCACGCCCGAGACGAATATGAGGAGCAGGTCGATGCGTACCGCGTACCAGGTGTTGAACGCCGTGGGTTTAGGCTTGGTGGCCACCAGGGTGAAGTCCGTGTCCGCGATGAGGACCGAGGCGATGAACATGTTTTGTTCGGTGTTGTCCGTTATGGACTGGACATTGGCTTCGAAGTTGGTCGCGGGCAGTTCGAAGGGCAGCTTGTCCAGCACCTTGCCGTAGCGGCGTGATTCGGTCTGCAGGATACCTTCGTGGTTGACGAGGAATGCGTCACTGCCTCCGCCCATGCCCATGGCCGAGAGGATGCGGTCGAAATGCATGGTGTCGAGGGTGGCACGGAGAATCCAGGCCCTGCCGCTTTCGGTGGTGTGCCGTACGGCGATGACCACATGGGGAAATTTGCGGAAGCCCAGGAATACGTCGCTGACGTACGTGCCCTTGAACTGGACCTGCTGGAACCAGTCCTGTTCGGAGTAATTGCGGCCAACGAGGTCGTAGGGTCCGGCGTATGTGAGTTGCCTGCCCGAGGTGTCGATGAGCCCGAGGTCAACAAAGCCGGTGAACTCCCGGCGCATGACCTGGAAGATGCGTTGCAGGTTGGCGTCGTCCGAGAGTTCCTCGAAGGTGTAGGCCGAGGCGATGAAGCTCACCGCCGAGGTCCTCTCAGCCAGGAACAGCTCAAAGGAATGTTTGCCCTTGCCCGTCAGAACCCGCAGCGGCGCCTGGATTTCCGCGGTCATGGCGCTCTGGTGCTCGTAGTAGTTGATGCCGGCCAGAGACAAGAGTGGCAGCAGGGTGACCAGGGCCATGAGCGAAACAATCTTGCGCCGGAGCAGCTTGTAGCGCTGGGGCGAATTGATGTCCTGGGTCATATCGACCTTGAGCTTGCAAAATGGGGCTGCGAAGATGTTCTTCATGCGGATTCCCCGGCCCTGTCGAAGAGAATGTCGCCGGTCTTGAGCCTTCCGGCGGCCAGCCGGGCGACGACCCGGTCCACCGGACCCATGACCGAGTCAATGACGTCGATGCGTTTCCAGCGAAGGTAATGGTAGTATTCTTCTTCAATGCCTCCGCATACGATGGTTCCGATGTCCCGGGACAGGGCCAGGTCACAGAGCCCGTCGCCCGAGGCGTGTCCCATGAGAAAGGATTTTCGCGAGACGATCTCCCCGTTTTCGGTGATGCTCAGCATCAGGGCCTCGGTGGTCAGATCGAAGCGTGGCGCGATTTCGTCACGGGTGACGGTTATCAGGACGCGGCGTTCCATGTTCAGCGCTCCTCCACGGTTTTGCGGCCGGCCCTGCGTCCTTTTTCCGGGACACGGTGGGCCTGGTCTGCCTCGTGCACCCCCGTGAGATGGCCGGGTAGGTGCTCGATCCGGATTTTTTCACCGGTGCAGACCATGGCTGCGAATTCCATGATGTTTTTCAGTTCCCGCACGTTACCCGGGAATTCGTGCGCCCTCAAGAGGCCGAGCGCCTTGGGATCGATGCCGGAAATATTTTTTTTGAAGCGCGTTGCGTAGTGCGCCAGAAAATGGTGCAGAAGGAAGTCCAGGTCCTCGCCGCGATCCATGAGCCTCGGCAGATGCAGGCGAATGGCCGCGATGCGGTGAAAAAGATCTTCACGAAGTCGGCCGTCCCGGACCAGTTTTTCTGGGGATTCGGCCGTGGAGGCCATGAGGCGGGCGTTGACCCTGGCCGGGGAGGCCGCTCCCGCCGGCAACACCGTGCCTTCGTCCAGAAAGCGCACCAGCCTGCTCTGCTGGGCCAGGGGAAGATCGGCGATTTCCGAAAGATAGAGCGTCCCTCCCTGGGCTTGCTGGAACCGTCCGGGCTTGACGTCTTCCGAGGAGTCCAGGACGCGTCCGAAAAGTTCGGCGTCAAGAAGTGCCTCGGGCATGGGTCCGCAACTGAACCTGACGAAGGGTTCGCGTGATCTGGGCGAGGCCTTGTGCACCGATTCCGCCAGGAGATCCTTGCCCGTGCCGGTTTCGCCGGTGATGAGCACCGGCGTGTCGTGTTGGGCGATGACCGGCACGAGGCGAAGGAGCTTCTCCATGGCGGGGCTGCGGCCCACAATCTGTCCCTGGCCGGCGGCCTGGGACAGGCGGGCTTCGGTCTCGCGCAGGGCCGTCAGATCCTCGACCACGTCGAGGATGCAGACGGATCTGTTATTGCCATCCAGAACGCGCACGGGAGTGATGCGAACGGGAATTTTTCGGCGGTGGCGGTTGATGCAGTCGGTTTCGACCCCGGCTCCGGCATCACGTCCGTGGGGGCACCCCTGGATGCAGGCGCGGCTCCGGAGCACGTGCCTGCAGGGCAGGCCGCGAACCTCGCCCCGGCTGTAGCCGGTCAGGGCCTCCAGGGCCTTGTTGAGCATCAGGACCCGTCCGTCCTCGTCGAGCATGACGATGCCGACGGGCAGCCCGTCGAGCAGGGACGGCAGGTCCGGACACTCGGTTCCGATCAGGTCTTCAATCCGCTTCAGCACGAGTCATTTCCTCTTAGTGGCCGCCGCCCCCGACGATGCCGGACGCTGCGAAGCACAGGACAAGGACTTCGAGGGTGGCGATGATGGCGAAGGGTGTGTCCTTTTTCTTCAGGTAGGCGAAAATGAGCGGGATGTAGGCCACGATGGTCAGGCCGCCCAGGAACGCGATGCCGACGAAGTTCAGGAAGTCGCCTTTGGTCAGCAGCGTGGCCCAGCCCCAGCCCGTGGGCACATTGTTCTGTGTCAGGTATTCGCTGACGGGCATGGACCAATACTTGGTCACGAGTTCCATGGAGACGTAGGGTTCCATGATGCCGGATACGTAGAGAAGGTAGGTTACGAGCATGACGGCCAGGCCACTCCAGCATCCGTAGAAGAGCATGTTGGCGTAGGTGATCTGCTCGGCCGGCGCATTGGTTTGCGTTGTATTCATGATGGATCTCCTTGATGAATGAAAGTTAGAATCCCAGGCCCTTGGCCAGAGCCTTGCCGCCGGCGAAAAGCAGTACGCCGATGACCATGTAGCGGATGAAGGCCGGCTTGGCCTTGGCCAGCAGGCGCACGCCCACGAAGGAGCCCATCATCAGGCCGATGATGGAGGGGATGGCCATGAGGGGGATGACGCAGCCCTGGTTCAGGTAGACCCAGGCGGCGGAGGTGTCGGTGATGGACAGCAGGAACTTGCTGGTGCCCACGGCGACCTTCAGGGGTGCGCCCATGAGCAGGTTCAGGACCGGGACGTTGGCCCAGCCGGCGCCCAGGCCGAACATGCCGGCCATGATGCCGATGATGATGAACAGCAAGAGGCCGATGATGGTGCGGTGGGTCTTCCATTCGACGATTTCTCCGTTGGCCTCCATGTAGGCGCCCTGGATGCCAAGGGCCATGCCGATGGCGTCCTGCTTGGTGACCACGGGACGCGCGGTGTTCTTGGAGAGCAGGAGCAGGATGGCGATACCCATGATGGTGCCGCCCAGGCACATCTGCACGATATGGTTGGGCAGGGCCAGACCCAGGAAAGCACCGACGATGGCGCAGCTCGAGGCGATGAGCGCCACGGGCAGGGCCAGGCGCAGGCTGGCCAGGTTGCGTTTCAGAAGGCCGGGTCCGGCGGCCAGTGCTCCGGCCAGGGCCACGAGCAGGCCTGCACCACGGACGAAGTCCAGGTGGAAGGGGAAAAATCCGCTGACCAGGGGCACGTAGAGGACGCCGCCGCCGACACCGGCCAGAACGGCAATGATGCCGAGAATGAAGCAGAAAAACAGAAGAATCGTGGGCCATGCCCACCACGGCAGGTTGGAGGGGGCGCCCGTGGCTTCAGCCATCTGTTTTGCGGCTTCGTCCGCCAGTTCGGCGTTGTTGCCGGCCCAGGCCAAAGTGACCAACAGGAGGACGAGTCCAGCGCCTCCCAGAATTCGCATCCATGTTGTGTTCAGTTTCATCCCTGTTACGCTCCCGTTTACACGTTTCCTAGTGAGTACCTTGAGTTTCAAAAAATGCCATATGCCCAACGCATTCGGCGTTTTTATAGGGCAAGGACCGTGCCAGGTCGAAAATACAGGTAAATCCCCAGTTGACGGGGATTTGACAAGTCTATAAACGGCAAAATATTGCCGCAAGCGGCAAGATTGTGCCTTTTTTCTCAAAATCGGAATTGCTTCCGAAAGGACAGTCTGGTCTGGGCGCTCGCCAAACGAAATGTTGATCCAAGGTGGACAGTACTTTGAAAAAAAAGGGAAAATCCGCAAATACGGAGTTTGCCGACGACCAGCAAAAAACTGGCAAGAAATTGCCGGAGGCGTCATCCGGGCGTGAGGCCGAGGTGCTTGAGCTTGGTACAGAGGACGGCCAGGGCAAGTTCGTCATCCAGTCCCTGCCCATGCGGGACCTGTACCGGCTGGCCACGCAGGTGGCCGGTTCCGATGCGACCATTCTTGTTTACGGTGAGTCTGGCACGGGCAAGGAGCTCTTTGCCCGTCTGGTGCACCAGCTCTCGGGGCGGCGTCAGAAACCTTTCGTGCCCGTCAATTGCGGCGTGCTCAAAGGTGAGCTCTTCGCCGACAAATTTTTTGGCCACGAGGCCGGTGCCTTTACCGGTGCCCAGCGGCAGCGCAAGGGCAGCTTCGAGATGGCAGCGGACGGTACGCTCTTTCTGGACGAAGTCGGCGAAATCCCTCCGGCAAACCAGGTGGATTTCCTGCGTGTCCTGGAAGAAAAGACCTTCCGCCGACTGGGCGGCGAGCGAACCCAGCCCTTTGACGCCCGTATCGTGGCCGCCACCAACCGCCTGCTTCACAAGATGGTCGCAGCCGGGGAGTTCCGGGCTGATCTCTACTACCGTCTGAACGTCATTCCCGTGACCCTGCCGCCCCTGCGCGAGCGCATCGACGACATCCCCCCCCTGGCCGAGTACTTTCTGGCCATGTACCGGCACCGCTATCACAAGACGGGTGTGCGTCTGGCCCCGGCCACCCTGGACGCTCTGTGCGCCTATTCCTGGCCGGGTAACGTGCGCGAGCTGCGCAACCTGACTGAGCGCCTGGTTCTGTTGAGTTCGGAGTCCGTTATCGAACCGGGCCATCTCCCTCTCGAAATGCGTCTGGCCACGGGTCTGCCGGCCGCGGATTACGGTCAGGCCGCCCTGACCCTGGAAGCAGCCGTGCGCCAGGCCGAGGTGGCGGCCATCGTCCGGGCCTGGGGCGAGGCGGGCGGCAGCAAGGCCCGGCTGGCCGAGATCCTGGCCGTCAGCCCCCGTACCCTGCGCTACAAGCTGGCCACCTACGAGCTCAAGCTGGTCTGAACCCTCCATGATAGCCCGATACGGGCATTTCCTGAAGTTTTGATGTTGTCGGTGCGGGACGTCCGGAACGGGTCGGCAAAAAATTGCCGCCCTTTTGGATTCGTGACTTTTTTACGGAAAGCCATTTGGTTCCGGGCGCCTCATTGCGCCGTTTCTGTTTTGGAAGGGGATTTTTCGACCTGAAATAACACATATTGCGTATTGATGACACGCAAAGAACCATGTAGGTGAAATCGCGTGCGTACTTAGCCTTTCCGCTGTTTCTGCGTAACGCGAATCTTCAACCCTGCGAGAAGAGAATGTCTAAGATTGCCATGTGCTTGTGTTTTCTCCTGTGCGCGTCTGTTTCGGCGCAGGCGCGGACGGTCACAGATGCTATGGGCCGCAACGTGGAAGTCCCCGATCTGGTGCAGCGTGTGATCTGTTCCGGGCCTGGCTGCCTGCGTTTACTGACCTATCTGCGGGCGCAGGATTTTGCCGTGGCCGCCGACGACATCGAATCCCGCCGCAACCGCTTCGATGCGAGGCCCTACGCCCTGGCCAATCCGCAGATCAGGGAACTGCCGGTGTTCGGGCGGTTTCGGGGACAGGACGATCCGGAGCTCATCCTGACCCTCGATCCCCAGCCCCAGATCATTTTCAAGACCTATGGCAACATGGGCCATGACCCCGTGGAGCTCCAGAGCAAGACGGGCATTCCCGTGGTGGTTCTCGAGGCCGGCGATCTGGGGGCGGGAAAGGAGGATTTCTACAGGTCCCTGCGTCTCATGGGCGATATCCTCGGGCGGGGCGAGCGGGCCGAAAACGTTATCTCCTTTTTCGAGTCGGCCATGGCCGACCTGACGGCGCGCGCCAGGGACATCCCCGCCGGTGACAGGCCCTCGGCCTATCTGGGCGGGGTGGCCCACAAGGGCCCGCACGGGTTCCGGTCCACGGAGCCGACGTACCCGCCCTTCGTTCTTGCGGGCGCACGCAACCTGGCTCACGAGGACGGTGGCCGGGGCAGCGGTCTGGCCGTCAGTGACGTGGCCAAGGAGCAGATCGTGGCCTGGGATCCGGACTACCTTTTCGTTGATCTGTCGACCCTGCAGATGGGTGAGGACGCCGGCGGGCTGCACGAGCTGCGCACGGACGCCGCCTATGCGACGCTGACGGCCGTCCGGGAGGGACGCGTCTTCGGCGTGCTGCCCTACAACTGGTATTCCCGGAACTACGCTTCCATCCTGGCCAACGCCTATTTCGTGGGCAAGACCCTGTATCCCGAGCGGTTCGGGGATGTCGATCCGTCGGCCATGGCCGATAAAATCTATGCCTACGTGGTCGGCGCCGGGGTGTTCGGGGTCATGAACAGCACCTTCGGCAATCTGGCCTTCAGTCGCATAGAGGTGCGTTGATGCATTCCGATCACGGCGTCGTGCCTCCGGAGTACCGCAGCTATCTGTTTCGCAAGACCATGGTCGTGGCGCTGACGGCCCTGGCCCTGGTCGTCGGTCTTGTGCTTGCCCTGTCCGTTGGCGCCGCTGGGCTGGGTCCGGCCGATGTGGCCGCGAGCCTGATGGGCCTTGGGACCGACGCCCGGGTGAACGCCATCGTTCTCGGCATCCGTCTTCCCCAGGCCCTGGCGGCCATGGTCGCGGGTGGCGGGCTGGCCGTGGCCGGAACCGTCATGCAGGCCATCCTGCGCAATCCCCTGGGGTCGCCGTTCACCCTTGGCATTTCCCATGCCGCGGCCTTTGGTGCGGCCCTTGCCGTCATGGTCCTGGATTCGGGGGTGATGACTTCCGGACAGGCCGCGGTGACCATCACCAGCCCCTGGGTGACCACCCTGGCGGCCTTCGCCTTCAGCCTTGCAGCGGCGGGCGTCGTCATCGCCATCTCGCGAAGCCGCGGGGCCGGGGCAGAAACCATGGTCCTGGCCGGGGTGGCCCTGGGCGCGCTCTTCACGGCGGGAACCATGTTCCTGCAGTACTTTGCCACGGACGTGCAGCTCTCGGCCATGGTCTTCTGGACCTTCGGAGACACGTCCCGCGCCTCCTGGGGGGAGCTTGGGATCATGGCGTCCCTGACGCTTGCCTGTACGGCGTATTTCCTGTGCAGGAGCTGGGACTACAACGCCATGGACGCCGGGGACGAGACGGCCAGAGGGCTTGGGGTGCGCGTGGAGCGGGTGCGGCTGACCGGCATGTTTCTGGCCAGCCTGGTTACGGCGGTGCTCATCGCCTTTCTGGGGATCATCGGTTTTGCCGGGCTCGTGGTGCCCCACATGTTTCGGCGCGTCATCGGCGCGGACCACCGTTTTCTGCTGCCCGCGTCCCTGACCGGCGGGGCGCTGCTTCTCCTTCTTTCTGACACGGCGGCGCGCATGGCCCTGGCGCCGCATGTGTTGCCCGTGTCCGTGCTCACGGCGTTTCTGGGCGCACCGACCTTTTTGTACCTCATCATTCGCGGGAGACGACCATGATGCTTTCCGTTTGCGGGCTGCGATTCACCTACGACAGCCATCCACTGCTCCGGGATATCGATTTCAATCTGGAGCGGGGCGAACTTTTGGCCATCCTCGGTCCCAACGGCGTGGGCAAGACCACCTTGCTCAAATGTCTGAACGCCATGCTCCGGCCCGACTCCGGGGCGGTCCTGGTGGAGGATCGCAACGTGCTGGCCCTCTCGCCCGGGCGCATCGCGCGGGACATCGGCTACGTGTCCCAGAAGGGTGAGGCTTCGAGACTGACGGTCTTCGATGCGGTGCTCATGGGCCGCACCCCGCACATCCGCTGGCGCATGGGCGAGGACGACCTGCGCAAGACAGAGGCCGTAATCCGCACCATGGGGCTGACGGAGCTGTCCATGCGCCACATCGATACGTTGAGCGGCGGGGAGCTGCAAAAGGTTTGCATCGCCCGGGCCCTGGTCCAGGAGCCGTCGTTGCTTCTCCTGGATGAACCCACCAGCGCCCTGGACCTGCGCAATCAGGTGGAAATCATGAATCTCGTACGCCGGGTGGTGGACGAGCATCAGGTGGCCGCGGTCATGACCATGCACGACCTGAATATGGCCTTGCGTCACGCCGACAAGACCATTTTTCTCAAGGATGGAAACATTCACGCCATGACCACGGCCTGCGGCGTGACCTCGGAGGTCATCGGCGAGGTCTACGGGCTGCCGGTTCACGTGCATCGCATCGACGGCCAGGCTGTGGTAATCCCCAGAAATTGAAAAGAAAGGAGATCGAAAATATGAGCTGCCGGATTTCCCGGGAACGAATCGAGGCGACTATCGCCTTTCATGGGCACAGTTGTCCTGGACTGGCCATAGGTATTCGCGCCGCAGAGCTGGCCCTGCGCGAACTGGACAACCCAGGTGATTCGGACATCGTGGCCGTGGTCGAGACCGACATGTGCGGTGTCGACGCGATCCAGTTCCTGACGGGGGCGACCATGGGCAAGGGCAACCTCGTCCATTTGGATCACGGCAAGATGGCTTTTTCTTTTTTTCGACGCCAGACGGGCCAGGGCTTCAGGGCCCTGCTGCGACCCGAGGCGCGGGGAGGTGCGGACGGGGAGATGGACGCGCTGATGCGCAGGATAGCCGACGGCGCGGCCGCACCCGAGGATACGGGCCGGCTGGAGGAACTCCGCGAGGACATGCGGCGTCGATATATGGAACTGCCCCTGGAGCAGATGTTCGAGGTGTCTGCCCTTGAGCGCGGGGCGCCGCGGCCGGCAAAGATTCTGCAAAGCCTGGTCTGCGCGCATTGCGGCGAGGCGGTCATGGAATCGCGCACGCGCCGTTTCGCGGGGCAGACTTTGTGCATCCCCTGTTTCGGACGGGTGGAACAGAAGGTTTAAACGTCGTGGGCGGACGGTCGCATGACGTCCGGCGTCCCGGGGAATCGGGACGCCGGAGGATTTCGGATTCTATTTCCCGTTCCAGGATTCCCGGCGGACGAGTTCAGGCCGGTAGCGGTCCTGGACGTCGAATTTCGAGTCGGTCCAGCCCAGGGGCACCAGGGAGAAGGGGATGATGTGCTCGGGAATGGCGAAGAGCTTGCGGAAGCCGTCGATGCGATCCTGCTCCGGATGGACGCCGACCCAGACGCTGCCCAGGCCCAGGTCGCGGGCAGTCAGCAGCATGTTCTGGGTGGCCGCGCTGCAGTCCTGCGCCCAGAAGGTCGGCCATTTTTTGCCAGTCGGATCGCCGCAGACGATGATGGCCACGGGTGCCTGGGGGACCATCTTGCTGTAGGGGTGGATGGCGGGAATGGCCTCGCGCCTGTTTCTGTCCGTGACGACGATGAAATGCCACGGCTGCTGGTTGCCGGCCGATGGTGCGGCCATGCCCGCGCGCAGGATGGTTTCGATCATCTCTGGCGGAACAGGCTTGTCGAGATACTTTCGGATGCTGCGGCGGGTGTGGATGACGTCCAGGAGTTCCATTGGTTTCTCCGGGTTGCTGGTTGCGTGTGACACGGAATGCGCGGTACACGGATGTCGACCGTCACCGGCATTATTTCCACTTTTTTCCATATCGGAGGTGTGCATGCAAGGCCTTCTCGACGAAAGACTGCCCGGATTTCTGGAAGTTCTCGGATTGACCGAACCGCCCATGGCCCTCGTCTGGACCGACGAGGAGCCTGACGGTCTGGCCCCTGCGCCGGGAGAGCGCCCCACCCGCGAGCGCGAGGAACGGGGCGAGGTCGACTGGCAGGGCGTTTTCGGCAATTTCTCCTGCGTCATGGGCCATATCTGGCGGGCGCGGCGCAAGCAGACGGCCGCGTATTTCTCGGCCGAGCGCTACGGCTGCCCGGGCGGGAGCTTCTTTCTGGGCTTTCACAAGCCTCAGTCCCACACCATCATCAACTACGTGTCTTCGGGCGTTCCTGGATGGAGCGAAGGGGAGCGGTATTGTGAGTCCCCCGAGGCCCTGGAGCGGATTTTCGAGATCATCGACCCCGTGCCGGCCAAGGCAACATATTGTGTGGTCAAGCCGGTGACCCTCCTCCAGGCCGGGGACGAGCCGGAGGTGGTCATGTTTTTCGCCCGGCCCGAGACCCTGTGCGGCCTGCATCAGTTGGCCTGCTTCGTGACCAACGACCCTGAGGTGGTTGCTTCGCCCTGGGCCGCGGCCTGCGGCGGTATCGTCACCTGGCCGCGTACCTACCAGGCTCAGGGCCGCAGCAAGGCCGTGATCGGGGGCTGGGACCCATCGGCCCGGAAGTTCCTCAAGACCGACGAACTTTCTTTTACCGTGCCCTGGACCATGTTCACGGACATGCTTGAGCGCTACGGTGAATCCTTCCTGACGGCGCACACCTGGGAGACGACGCGCAAGAAGATCGCACGGAGCAGAAAGGCCTGGGGGGAAGAGGGGAAGTGAGTGGTGATTGGTGAATGGTGAATGGTGAATAGTGAACAGTGAATAGTCGGAAAGCGGCGTCAGGCTGTCAACTGAGCGTGTCTTTCCATTCACCGTTCACCAGTCACCATTCACTTTTTCAATTGTCGCATGGCCTTGATCAGGGGCCCCAGGTCCGGCCTGGTGTTGATGTCGTGGACATCGATGTAGCGGATGATTCCCTGGGTATCGATCAGAAACAGCGCGCGCTCGGCCTCGCCGGATGAGCGCAGGATACCCAGCTTTCCGGCCAGTTCCCCGTGGGGGTGGAAATCCGAGGCCACGGGGAACCACAGGCCGCCCATTTCCTGGACCCAGGCATGCAGGGTGGGCACGTTGTCCACGCTGACGCCGACGAGGTGCGTGTTCGTCGCTTCGAACATGTCCTGCACGATGTTGTAGCCGGGCCACTGGCCCGAGCAGACAGGGGTCCAGGCAGCCGGGATAAAGGAAAGGACCAGGTTTTTCTTTCCCAGGAAATCTTTCAGGGACACGCTCCCGCCGTCGATGGTCGGCAGGGAGAAGTCGGGCGCGGGGTCGCCGACGCTGACCTTGAGACTGCTGTCTACGGGCTTGAGCGTGCCCATGTCGTAGATGCGGTCTTTTGGGATGGCCGGGGGCTGGGCCGGGGCCGCCGAGGCGGTCAGGACCAGCAGTGCGGCCAGGATCAGGGAAAGGACAGTGGGTTTCATGGCTTCATCTCCCGAGTTTCGATGCCTTCAGGACACGGTCCAGGAAGGCGGGGGGCGATTCCATGCGTCCAAGCATGGTGTCGACGACGCGGATTTCCCCGGAGGTCCCGTCGATGTTCAGCACATAGAAGAACGGTGTGCCGACCTCGCCGATGCATTTGTTGATGACGTAGTCCGGGTCCGAGAAAAGGGGGTAGGTCACGGCGTATTTTTCCCGGAAGACGTCCACCTCGAAGTCGGAGTTGCCGATGCCGATGCCGATGAGTTTTAACTCCTGGTCCAGGCCGCGGCTCGTGATGAGGGCGTCGAGTTCGTTCAGGGCAGGCGCTTCGGCCTGACAGTGTGGACAGTACATGCTGAACGCCACGAGGATGACGGTTTTGGCCTTGATCTGCGACATGAGCCAGGGCGCTTCCGGGCCGAGCCCCAGATGGTCTCTGTGTTCGGCGGAAACTGTTCCCTTCAGAAACAGTTCCGGCATGATGCTGCCCGGGGTCAGGGGATGTGAACTGGGAGAGTCCGTGGCTTCCATGGCCGGGGCGCTCCCCGCGCACAGCGCGAGGGCCAGGCTGAAAAGAATGACGCGCAGTTGACGCATGGGGATTCCTCCTGGGTCTATGATGCAAGCGTGGGGCCGTGTTCCGGCCGGAGCCTGGATTGCGGCATTACGTACATAGCAGATCGACCTGACCGCCGCAAACGGCGGCCCAATACTCATGTTCTGGCACAGGAAAAAGCCGCCAGCCGGCTCCGGGCGCCGGCGGGCAGGGCTTCAGACCGTGCATTCATCCACCAGATAGAGGATGGACCGGTAGGGGATTTTTCCGTGCAGCGCGAGACCGATCTCGCAGGTCCTGCTGGTGGAATAGCCTTCGGCGCAGTCCTGCACCTTGTCCGCCAGGGTTTTCAGGGCCGAGGCGTTGAGTTCCGGCGCCGAAAACCCCTTGTCCCCGGCGAATCCGCAGCAGAACACATCCTGGGGCACCACAACCTTGCTCGCGCACTTTCCGGCCAGCTCCACGAGTTTGTCCTCCAGACCCATCTTGCGGGACGTGCAGGTCACGTGCAGGGCCACGCGCTTGTCCCTGGGCGCAAAGGACAGCTTGTCCTGAAGATGTTCCAGCACGAAGACGCTCGGGTCGTAGAGTTTGAGACGCGGGTCCAGAACGTCCTGCATGCGCTTGAGGCACGGGCTCGTATCGCACAGTACCGGCAATTCGCCGTTCCGGGAGGCCCCCAGCAGGGCGTCTTCCAGTTCGGCGCTCTTGGCGTCGGCCTGGGCCACGAACCCTTTGCTTTCGAAGGCCTGCCCGCAGCACAGCCCCCCCATATTCTCGGGGAAGATGACTTCGTAGCCGGCCTTGCGCAGGATGCGCACCGTGACCTCGGGCAGCGGATCGATCCGTTCGCCCCGGGCCGGTCCCATGTTGCGGGCGATGCAGCTCGGAAAGTACACGACCTTCAGGGGATTGGCTTCGTTGACGGGTTCGGGGCGGATGCGCCCGAGGCCCTTGGGCATCTGCGGGTTCCAGCGCGGAATGCGCCGCATGGACACGCGGTGCAGGGTTTCCGACGACGCGTCCATGAAGCGGGTGCCGGTCATGGCGTGGATGGTGTCCACGGCCTTGAGCGTGCCCGAAACCGTCTGCGCCACGCCCGCGAAGTGTCCGCCCACCCAGTCGGCCGCCTTTTTCTGGCGCTCGGTGGCGTGCTCCGCCCGCAGGGCCTTGGTCATTTTGCCCGTGTCGATGCCCACGGGGCAGCGCGTACCGCACAGGCCGTCCGTGGCGCAGGTGCCGTCGCCCTGGTAGCCGTAGGCCTTCAGGAGCTTGCCCAGTTCGGAGCTCTTCTCGGGCATGTTCCGCAGACGCTGGATCTCGCGCCATGCCGTGATGCGCTGACGCGGGGTCAGGGTGATGTGCCTGGACGGGCAGATGGGCTCGCAGAAGCCGCACTCGATGCATTTGTCCACCAGTTCGTGGGCCGCGGGCAGGGGCTTGAGATCCTTCAGGTGCGCTTCGGGGTCGGGGTTGAGGATGACGCCGGGGTTCAAGAGCCCCTTGGGGTCGAAGATGCGCTTGATGTCCTGCATGAGCCTGTAGGCCTCGTTCCCCCATTCCATCTCCACGAAGGGCGCCATGTTGCGCCCGGTGCCGTGTTCGGCTTTCAGGGAGCCGTCGTAGCGGTCCACGACCATGGCGGTCACGTCGTCCATGAGGTTGCTGTAGCGCTCGACCTCCTTGGGGTCGCCGAAGTCCTGGGTGAAGACGAAGTGCAGGTTCCCCTCCAGGGCGTGGCCGAAGATGATGGCCTCGGAGTACCCGTATTTCTCCAGCAGGCCCTGCAGTTCGAGGGTGGCGTCGGCCAGGTGTTCGATGGGGAAGGCCACGTCCTCGATGATGACCGTGGTGCCGGTCCGGCGGACCGCGCCCCCCGCCGGGAACAACCCCTTGC
>CAZQYA010000037.1:0-21611 GCA_964597325.1 uncultured Desulfovibrionaceae bacterium | reverse complement strand
GCCGAAGTCGCCAACCGCGCCAAGAGCGAATTCCTGGCCAACATGAGCCACGAGGTCCGGACACCCCTCAATGGCATCCTCGGCATGCTGCAACTCCTGCAGACAACCCCCACCACGGACGAGCAGTCGCAATATGTCGAGACCGCCATCCACTCGTCCCTGCGCCTGACGGCTCTGCTGTCCGACATCCTCGACCTGTCCCGGGTCGAAGCCGGCAAAATGAGCATGACCATGCATGCCTTTGAGCTGAAAGACGCCTTGAGCGCCGTCCACCAACTCTTCACACCCACGGCGCGCGAGAAGGGCCTGAATTTCCGATTCAACATCCATCCCGCCATACCGTCATGGCTCAAGGGCGACGCGGCCCGGCTGCAGCAAGTCCTGGGCAATCTTGCGGGTAACGCCTTGAAGTTCACCGACTCCGGCTGTGTGGAGATCGAGGCTTTTCCTCTGCCCCCCAGAAAAGCTGGCGAGTGCAGGGTGCTGTTTACAGTGACCGACACCGGCATCGGTATTCCCGACGACAAAGTGCGCACGCTTTTCAAACCCTTCTCGCAGGTCAACCAGGGCTTCACGAGGCAGTTCCAGGGGGCGGGTCTGGGCCTGTCCATCTGCAAACGCCTGATCGACCTCATGGGCGGGAGCATGGCGGTGGAAAGCGAGCACGGCGCAGGCACGACCATGTATTTCTGCGTCCCGTTCGAACTCGGAGAGTCGGCCGACAGGCCCGCGACAAAAACGTGCGCCCAGAATTTGTCTTCGGAAAAACGCTCCATCCTCTTTGCCGAAGACGACCGGGTGAGCCGCCTTTCGGTATGCCACCTGGCCAGGAAACTCGGCTACGACGTCGTTGCCGTCGAGGACGGCAGGCAGGCCCTGGAGGCTCTGGAGAAGGGAAATTTCGACCTCGTCCTCATGGACATCCAGATGCCCGTCATGGACGGCGTGGAAGCCACCGCGCGCATCAGGGCCGGCGAAGCGGGCCCTGACCGGCGGAACATCCCCATCATTGCGCTGACTGCCTATGCCATGGTGGGCGACAAGGAGCGCTTCCTCGAAGCCGGCATGGACGATTACATCGCCAAACCCGTGGATATGAATGATCTTCTGGAAATTCTCCGGCGCCACAGGCACCGCAACCGATCATGAACGGGTGGCCGGGGCGCGGCGCAGCCACTCCCCTCGCCCGGATGGTCCGGGTCCGCCCGGATCAGGCAAACGGAACGAAACATGAACCATGCCATCGACGTCAAAGGACTGCGCAAAACCTTCGACAACGTTCACGCCGTCTCGGACATATCCTTCACCGTCGCCCGGGGCGAAGTCTTCGGCCTGCTCGGACCCAACGGAGCCGGCAAGACCACGACCATCAACATGCTGACCGGGCTGGCACGCCCAGACGCGGGGGCCATCTCCATCCAGGGCATCGACTGCGTGGCCCGGCCCCGCTCGGCACAACACCTTCTTGGCGTGGTGCCCGACGAGAGCAACCTGTACCCGGAACTGACGGGGTTCGAAAACCTGTGCTTCTGCGCCGCCCTCTACGGCCTGCGCAGGACCGAACGCGAATCCCGGGCACGGGAGCTGCTTGAGACCTTCGGCCTGAAAAACGCCGCGGACCGCAAGTTCGCGGGCTACTCCAAGGGCATGAAGCGCAAGCTGACCATCGCCGCAGGAATCATCCACCGGCCGGACATCCTGTTTCTCGACGAACCGACCACGGGCATCGACGTGGGCAGCGCGCGCCAGCTACGACAGATCGTCCTGGATCTCAGGTCCCGCACCACCATCTTCCTGACCACCCATTACATCGAAGAGGCCGAACGCCTCTGCGACCGCATCGCCTTTCTGGTCGGCGGCCGGATCGTGCACTCCGACACCGTTGAAAATCTGATCCAGCCCGTCCAATCCCGACACATCATGCGCATCCACTGCCACGACATGCCGGACGGCGTGGACACGCAGCTTGCGGAGACCTTCCCTGACCTGGACGTGACCCTCATTCATCCTGAAATCCTGCGCGTGGAATCCGGGACGCCCGTACGCGTCGGCCCGCTGGTGCGATTTCTGGAGGACCACGGCGGCGAGGTGGTCGAAGCCCGGCGGCTCAGACCGTCCCTCGAAGACGTGTTCGTCCGCATCACGGGCCTGGAAGCCGAGACCCTGCGCAGGGAAAAGGAAAAGAAGGGAGGCGGGCGATGAAGAAATGGATCGCGTTCTGGAACATCATGCTCAAGGATTTCCGGACCTATTACCTGAAACCGCCGAACCTGAGCTGGGGCATCATCTTCCCCCTGGCCTGGACCGGGATGTTCTTCATCAAGACTGGCCAGGGCATGGAGAGCCTGGCCGGGGTGCTGCCCGGCGTGGTCGCCGTGTCCGTTCTGTTCGGGACGACATCCATGCTGGCGGTTACCGTGACCTTCGAGAAAAAGACACGCTCCTTCGAGCGCCTGCTCCTGGCCCCCCTCCCCCTGGAACTGCTCATGCTGGCCAAGACCGGGGGCGCCATCATCTTCGGCACGCTCAACGCTTTCATCCCTGTGCTGCTGGCCACATGGCTGGCGGACTTGCAGCATGTGGCCTGGGGAACCTTTGCCCTGGCCACGGTCATGCTTGCCGTGGCCTCGACCTTCCAGGGGCTGTTTATCGCCGTGGCCGTGAGCGAAGTCTTTGAAGCGCAGACCTTCTCCAACTTCTTCCGTTTCCCCATGATCTTCCTGTGCGGGCTGTTCTTTCCCGTGGCCAACCTGCCGTGGATGCTAAGGCCCCTGTCCTACGCCATACCCCTGACCTACGGGGCGGACCTTCTTCACGGGTCGGTGCACGGCGGCAACACCATGCCCCTTCCGCTGGACTTCCTGGCCCTGGGCGCGTTCTGCGCCGTCCTGTTCATGGCCAGCCTGAGAAACATCAAACGCAAATGGATTGTCTAACCATGCGATGCAGGGCACGATCGGATACCGGGACGCACCGCCGCCGCCCGGATTTCGACGACCCGGCGTGACCGAAACGAGGATTCCATGCAAAAACTCCTACTCATCGCCTTATCCGGGGCCTGCGGTACTCTCTGTCGATACTGGCTCTCGGGCGCGGTCTACGCCACCCTGGGACGCGACTTTCCCTGGGGCACCTGGGCCGTGAACATTCTCGGCAGCTTCCTCTTCGGTTTGGTCTGGATGATGTCCGAAGAACGCGGCATCATTTCGGGCCCGGCCCGCATCGTCATCCTGGCCGGCTTCATGGGCGCGTTCACGACCTTTTCGACATTCATGTTCGAAAGCGGAGAAATCCTGCGCGACGGACAGTGGCTGAAGCTGGCCATGAATATCGGCGGACAGAACACCGTCGGCTTCGCGGCTCTTTTCCTTGGCTCGACCCTGGGCAGAATCCTGTGAGGGGGACAGATATGGTACGACCTATCGACGTGAAAATTCTCAAGGTGTTCGTTGGAGAGGCCGCCCGTCACAAGAACAGGCCCCTGTACGAGGCCATTGTGGAGGAAGCCCGCCAACGAGGCATGGCCGGGGCTTCGGTCAGCAGGGGATTCATGGGTTTCGGGGCGGGAGCCCTGCTGCATACGGCGAAAATCCTCCGTCTGGCCGAGGACCTGCCGGTCATTGTGGAGATCGTGGACACCCCTCCGCGCATGGCCGCCTTCCTGCCCGTGGTGGAGGGCATGCTCGAAGAGGGCAGCATCGTGCTTCAGGACGGTCAGGCCGTCTTTCACCTGCCTCTGCGCATCCGCGACGTCATGACGGAAAACGTGGCCACCGTGGACGTGAGGACGCCGCTGGCCGCCGTGGTGGAACACCTCCTGCGCCGGGAGGTCAAGGCCGTCCCGGTCATGGACGGCAGAAACATTGCTGGCATCATCACCGGCGGCGACCTCCTCGCCCGCACCAGGATGCCCCTGCGCCTGGACATGCAGGGGCAACTACCCCTCGGCCACGGCGCACTGCCCGACTTCGAGGGGCTCCTGGCCCGGGACGTCATGACATCCCCCGTGCGCACGGTGAACATCAAGACCACCGTGGACGACGCACTGAACATCATGGCCGGCAAGAACATCAAACGCCTGCCCGTCACGGCTGACGACGGATCCCTCATGGGCATTGTCAGCCGCACCGATGTGCTGGCAGCCATCGCCCGGGCATCTTCCGTGGCGGGACACCTGGAAATCCTCCCCCCCGGGGTCCGCTCCACGGCAGCCGACGCGCTCTTTGCCAACGTGCCTACGGCCGGTCCGGACACGCCCCTGTCCAACATCCTGGAGGAGCTCGTCCATTCGCCCCTGCGCCGGGTGGTCATTGTGGACGAAGACCGCAAGATCCTCGGCCTGGTCCACGACTGGGACCTGCTGCGTAAATTCGTGCAGCAGGAGTCGCCCGGACTCGTAACGCGCCTGGTCCGCGCCCTGACGCAACACGAGAAGACGGCGCCGACCCTAGAAGGAACGGCCCGGGACGTCATGACCTCCGAGATCATCACGACCAGCCCGCAGACGCCCCTGGCCGAAGTGATCGCAACGTTAGTGGAAAACAAGATCAAGCGCATCGTCGTTGCCGACGACGAGGGGCACCTGATGGGCATCGTGGACCGCGACGCCGTGCTCAAGGCCCTGGCAGGGCGCTGACGCAAGCTACAGGACGGCCCCGGCTTCCTCGGGCGCGGGCATGTCGTCCCGATCGTCCTCGGGCTCATCCTCGATCCTGAAACGCTCCTTGATGCGCGCCAGGGACACGAGCTGCCCCGCCCGTGCCGACGGCGTAAGAAAGGACTTGAGCTTGACTTCCAGAACCCGCGGGCTCTGCTCGCTCTGGATGGCGCGAACCCCCTCGATGATGATTTTCTGCAGGAGCAGCTCGTGGTCTGTGTTCTCGCGAATGCGTGCGGCCATGGGCAGCAGCACGAAATTGGCCAGGAGCACCCCGTAGAGGGTCGAGGTCAGGGCGATGGGGATGGTGGAGAGCACCACGCTGGTGTCATTCACGCCCGAGAGCATGCCGATGAGACCCACCACGCTCCCGGCCAGGCCAATGGCCGGGCAGACGTCCGCCAGGACGCGCAGGACACGCTCGGACTCGTCGCGGCGCTGTTTGAAGAAGAACATTTCCGTATTGAGGATTTCGGCAGTCTGCTCCCGGGAGTAGTTGTCGACCACGAATCCCAGGGCCCGCCGCAGGAACATGACGGACGTCTCACGCTCGTCCTCGGCCAGGGTGTGCAGGCCGCGAATCCTGCTCTTGACCGACAGGTCCACGAGAATCTCCACGATCTCCGCTGGTTCCTTCATGCGTCCGCGATACGCGTTGCGCAGGATCCTGGCCACGTACTGCAGCCGCTGCATGCGAAAGCTGGCGATAGCCACGCCAAGGGTACCGCCGCCCACCACCAGGATGGCAGCCAGGTTGAAATATCGGACAACATTGCCGCTTATGGCGAACCCCGCCGAAAAAATCAGCGCGCACAGGAACAGACCAAGCAAAGATTTGCGATCCATCATCGTCCTCCCGTCACTGATGCGGCAAACCAGCGCCTGAAGCCGGATTCGTCCCCGTCGTCCACGTCGGGCAACGGCTCCGTCGGGTTCTCCGCACTCAGCACCAGCTCCACCCGGCGGCTGCGGCGAAACCCGTCATCCTCATGCACGGGTCGCTGATCCCCATACCCTGTGACAGAAATGCGTTCCGCGGGCAGACGCCCCTCGGCGGTCAAAAACATGGCTACGGCCAGGGCCCGGGCCATGGAAAGCTTCCAGGCCCCCTCGGCATCCGTCAGCCGCTCATCGGGCGCAGCGTGACCTACAACCGACAGACTGTAGGGCGCAGATCCAAGGATGGACACAAGATCATCCAGACTGGCCGCGATGCCGGCTCGAAGTGCGCTGTCCCGGCTGCCGAAAAGAAACTCCCCGGACATGGTCACATGCACGGATTTCTCCGGTTCCAGCCGCACGGCCACCACCCCGCCGAGCCCGTCGCGCTCGATCAGGCTCCGGATGCGATCGTGAATCCGCGCCAGGACGGACTCCATGGGCAAAGGTGGCCTGACCTGCTCTCCCGGGCCAAAAGCCTGGACTGGAAGCTCCGTCACGGACTTGTACTGGATCTTCGGCGCCTGAAAAGCGTACAGCGCCGCGAACATGACAAACATGGTCATCATCAGATCCGACCAGCAGACGATCCAACCGGAAGATCGGGGAAACGCCTCGCGGGCGAAGACGTCAAAGTGTTGACCTGTCGAGGACCACTCCGCCCCGACCGGGGCGTCATAACCTCCGAAGGGTTCAGCGCCAGGCTCCGGGCGCTCCAGGCGCGCGGAAAGGTCGCGAATAATATCTGGTGTTGGCTCTCGCATGGATTCCTCCACAAACGTTTGAGCCAGATTCATGCCAAGATTATCGCATGGTTTTCTTCCGGGAAAAATCGGCTTCGGCTTGCAGGGCCCCAGGGATGGGTATAGGGGGAAGGAAAAATCTCAACCTTCAACCCGGAGGGAAAAATGGCCATTGTAATTGATTACGACGAATGCATCGGCTGCGAGAGCTGTGTGGAACTCTGCCCCGAGGTTTTCGCCATGGTTGACGGAGAGGAAAAGGCCATGGTCAAGGCACCGGACTCCGATGCTGCCTGTGTGGAAGACGCCATAGAAAGCTGCCCCGTCCAGGCCATCAGCAAGGAATGACGCTTTTCTTCCTTTCCGGAAAGGGAGCCTTGGGCTCCCTTTTTTATTCCGCCCCCTCCTAATGACTTCCTTCTGGCATCAACGCCCCATAATCCGGGCGACGTATTATCCACATAAATACCGCCAGGCCGAAAAAAAACATGGCCTGCAGGTGGAAAACGTCCACATAGGCCATGTATGCGGCCTGCTGCTGGGCTAAGCGATAAATCATGCCCGCGGCCTGCACGGGGTCGAGGCCCATGAGCTGCTCCAGGGCCTCCCGGGCCTGGGTAAAGGGAACATCATACGGGGTCAGGTGCTCCACCAGATGATTCTGGTGCACCTGGGCACGCCGCGCCAGGACCGTGGTCACGAAGGCCGTGCCAAAAGAGCCCCCCAGATTCCGCAGAAGATTGAACAGGGCCGAAGCGTTGTTCATCCTTGCCCGGGGCACGTAGGCCATGGTCAGGAAGGACAGGGGCACGAAGAAAAAGGCAATGCCTATGGCCTGGATGTTTCGGCCGAGGATGGCCGTGCCAATATCGATCTGCAGGGTAAAACGGGACATGAACACCAGCGAAAAGCCCGAGACGACCAGACCAAAGCAAAGCAGAAAACGGGCGGCAATCGTCTCGGTCATCGTGCCGACAAAAGGCAGGATCAAGAGCATGATGGCGCCGCTCGGGCCCAGGACCAGGCCAGCCAGAAAGGATGTGTAGCCCATGAGGTTCTGCAGGAACATGGGTAGCAGCACGATGGACCCGAAAAAGGCGAAGAACCCGAAGAACATGACCACATTGCCCGCAGCGAAATTCCGGACTCGGAAAATGCGCAGATCAATGATTGGCCGCTCCTGGCGCAGTTCCCACCAGACCAGGCCGATCAGGCATACGGCCGCCAGAACACTCAGGATAACGATCTGCTCCGAAGCGAACCAGTCCTCGCCCTGACCCTTGTCCAGCACGATCTGCAGGCTGCCAAGCCCCACGGACAAAAGGGCCAGCCCCAGGTAGTCCACCTTCTCCCCGGCGGTGCGGCGCTCCTGGTAGGCGGGGTCAAAGACGAAGGTCCAGCACATCAGCAGCGCCACGATGCCGATGGGCACGTTGATGTAGAAGATCCAGATCCATGAATAGTTATCCGTAATGTATCCGCCCAGAAGCGGGCCCATGATGGGACCCAGGACCGCCCCCATGGCAAAGATGGCCATGGCCAGCCCTCGCTGCCTGGGCGGGAAGGTCTCAAGCAGGATGGCCTGGGACATGGGCTGCAACCCCCCGCCGCCAAGGCCCTGGATGATGCGAAAAAACACCAGGGCCTCCAGGCTCCGGGCCAGGCCGCAGAGCATGGACGCCGCCGTGAAAAGCGTCACGGAAAACATCAGGTAGTTCTTGCGCCCCATGATCCTGGCCAGCCAGCCGCTCATGGGGATAACCACGGCATTGGCCACCAGATAGGAGGTCAGGACCCAGGTCACCTCATCCTGACCTGCGGACAGAGAGCCCTGGATATGTCCCAGGGCCACGTTGGCGATGGAAGTGTCCAGAATCTCCAGGAGCGTCGGTATCATGACGCTCAGGGTGATCAGCCACTTGCCCGTGACGCGTTCTGAAGCCACGGGGCTACTCCAGGTGAATGGTCGGCACCACGCTCATGCCCAGCCGCAACTGCTCAGTGCCGTTGACGGGGTCGAGAACGATCTTGACCGGGATGCGCTGAACGACCTTGACGTAATTACCCATGGCGTTCTCAGGCGGGAACAGGGAAAATACAGCCCCCGTGCCGGCCATGATAGACTCGACACGGCCCGTGAACTCGCGACCGGGAAAAGTGTCCACATCCACGTCAACCTTCTGTCCGGGACGGACGCGGGCCAGCTGCGTTTCCTTGAAGTTGGCCGTAACCCAAAGCTCACCGGGGTCGAGGGGCACCAGGGCCATGACCGGCTGGCCCGCGGACACGAGCTGCCCGGCCTGGACCTTTTTGCGGGTCACGTGTCCAGCCGCCGGGGCAACGATACGCGTGTAGCCGAGGTCCAGCTCAGCCTTGCGCACCTTTTCCCTGGCCAGTTCCACGCGCGCGTCCTGGGCCGCCACCTCCAGATCCTTGATGTCGGCCACGTCGTGACCGGTGCCGGCCAGACCGATGTTGGCCTTGAGCCTGGCGACGTTTTCCTGGAGAGAGGCCAGATTACGCCCGGCTGCGCGTGCCCTGTCGCGTGCACCCGCAGCCTGGGCCCGGGCCCCATCCAGGATGGCCTGGGCCTCATCCAGGGCGGACTGAGCGATAATACCGCCCTGCCGCAGCTCCGAGAGGCGGGTAAAATTGAGCTCGGCGTTGCGCAGTTGGGCTTCGGCCTGGGCCACGAGTTGTTCCGCGGCCGCTTCCTCCAGCCGGGCCTGGTCCAGGCTCTTGCGCAGGCTGTCCAACTGGGCGCGGGCGCCAGCCACCTGAAATTCCGTCTGGCTCTTCTGCAGGGGTACGCTCTTGCGCAGAGATTCGAGCTGGGCTTCGGCCGCGGCAAGGTCGGCCCGGGCCTGAGCCACGCCCAGCTCGTACCCCACCGGATCAAGGGCCAGCAGGAGCTCTCCCTCCTCTACCAACTGGTTGTCCTCGACCAGAGTCTGCACGATATAGCCGCTCACCCGCGGCGTGATCTGGTAGATGCGGCCGTCCACAAAGGCGTCGTCCGTGGAAACGGTGCCCAGACCGCGCACGTACTGCACGGCACCGAAGCCGACGACCAGGGCGACGACGGCCAGAAGAATCAGACGCTTGCGTCCGCTGCGTCCGTTGGACGGCGCGGCCTCATGATCTGTAGTCATAGAAATTTCCTTTTTCGGAGTTGAAGCAAAGGGGCGTTAAACCTTCTTGCCCGTACTTGGCAAGGTCCCCGGCCCCGGACGCAGCATGCCGCCCCAGTCCACGGGCACCCGGACCTGCTTTTCCGCCTTGTTGCGGAAAATCAGGTGTCCCCGGCGCAGCCCATGGAGAAAGAGGTCGCGGGTCACGGCCACATCCTGCCGGCAGTAGGCCACGATCTCGTCCACGCGCCCCTCCTTCCACCAGGTCAGGGCCTGCAGACCGCTGGCGCTTTTGGACGCCCCGAGGGTCTCCCGGGCCAGATGGTCGAGGGACAGGCGGTATCCGAGCACGGCGTGAATGTCCTGCAGGATGTCCAGGGTGGGCAGGGAGGAAAAATCGAACCTGCTCAACCCGGCGAGCACGGCGTAGTCGAAGCGAAGGATGTTGAACCCCACGATCAGATCGTATTCCACCAGGTCGCCCACCAGACGCGGCACGTCCTCCTGCATGTAGTCACGGAAGGAGTCCGAAGCCGAATCGTAGACGACCACGCAGCTCACGCCCATGAGGTCCGCCCGGTTCCACCCCCCGACCTCCTGCGCCGAGCGCCTGGTCTCCAGGTCCAGAACGGCGAATCGGAAATCCCCGGGAATCTCCACACCCTGCGGCCAGGCTTCCGGTTCGGGCTCGGGAGCTCCGACCGCTTCGATATTCGGGCCCGCCGAAGCGACCTGTTGCGGCGGGGCGCTCATGATGCCCTCCAGAACCCGCAGCGCAGCCCCCTTGGCGATGGGCCGGTTGCCGGAACCGCATTTTGGGGAATGCACGCATGCCGGGCACCCGTTCTCGCACTCGCAGTCGCGGATTACAGCAAGGGTCTTTTCCAAAAGTGTCTCGTAGGTCGGGTACGCCTGATCCGCCAGACCGCACCCTCCGGGCATGCCGTCGTAGATGAACACCGCCGCGCCGCCGACCTGCGGATGAAACGGGATCGATATGCCCCCGAGGTCGTTGCGGTCGGTCATGACCAGAAGAGGCATCATACCGATGGCCGCATGTTCCAGGGCGTGGATGCCGCCCATGAAATGCGCCATCTCCGCCTCCACCTGCCGCCGCACGGATTCGGGTATGGCGATCCATACGCCGCGCGTGACAAAGACCAGCGGCTCCATATCCAGAGGCACCGTGCCCAGATTCCGCCCCCCGCGCACGCTGATGCGGTCGTAGCCCGAAACCTGATCCGTGACCTTGAGTTTGCCGAGGTGAACAGTGGCCCCGAAAACAGTCCGCGAATCGTCCACGCGAAGAATCTCCGTATTCTTCTCGTGCCGCACGCGCGTGTAGTAAGAAACCTTGGCCCGTTTGGCCTTGGCAACGCCGGCCTGCAGATTCAGGTCCGCGATGACGTAGGTCACGCCCCGGTGCAGATAGACCGCGCCGGGATGGGTCTCGAACACCGCCCGAAAACGGTCCACCAAGCCGATGCGTTCGCCGCTGTCCATATCCAGAATGGGCAGGGTCGCGCCCGTCCCGCGCAGGGCCACGCCGCGGTGAGGCTGCCTAAGTTTGGAGAAATACTCCCGCCCGTCGCCACTCTGCAGGAGATCCCCTGCCCGAAGCAGTTCCTCCACCAGGGCGGCGTTCTCGGCCGCCAGTGGGTCGTCGCGATGCAGGGAGGCCTCAGCCGCGGCGCACTGCAGATGCCGCGCGGCGATAACGGGATTGGAGGGGTTGATGACGGCCCGCTCCGGTTCCATGGCGAAGAACTCGTCGGGATTGCGCATGAAATACTGGTCCAGGGCGTCCTCGTGCCCGATGAGGAACGTGGTCGCCTCCCGCCCTCCGCGCCCGACGCGCCCCGAACGCTGCAGGGTGGCCATGACGGACCCTGGATAGCCTACCAGGATGCACACATCCAGCCCGCCGATATCGATACCGAGCTCCAGAGCGCTGGTGGAGACCACGGCCAGCAGGTCGCCTGAGCCGAGCCGGGCCTCGATCTCCCTGCGCTCCTCCGGGAGAAATCCGGCGCGGTAGGCCGAGATGCGCTCCTGCTCGTCGGCCTCGCGCTGGGACGCCCACAGGGCGATGAGTTCGGTCATGCGCCGCGACTTGCAGTAGACAATGGTCCGAAGGCCCAGCCGCATGGACTCCTGGAGCAGGCCGATGGCCTTGCGCGCGGCCCCGTCGACGCCGTCCACCAGGAGCATGTGCCTGGGCGGTGTCGCGGCCGTGCCTTCCAGGACCGCCGTCATGGGCAGCCCCGTCAGGCTCCCGGCCAGCTCCTCGGGATTGGCGATGGTCGCCGAGGAACAGACAAAAACCGGATCCGCCCCGTAAAGCCGGCAGATGCGCACCAGGCGGCGGAACACCCAGGCCATGTGCGAACCCATCACCCCCCGGTAGGTGTGCACCTCGTCCACGACCACGAAGCGGAGGTTGGCGAAAAATTCCGCCCACCGCTCGTGGGAGGGCAGGATGCCCAGATGCAGCATGTCCGGGTTGGTGAACAGGACGTTTGGCGGAGTGCGCCGGATGCGCGAACGCTGAGAGGACGAGGTGTCCCCGTCGTAGATGGCCGAGGTGGGCGTGGGGAAAAGGCTCGCGGCGAGGGAATCCAGGGCCCGGCGCTGATCCTGGGCCAGGGCCTTCAGGGGGAAAAGGTACAGCGCGCGGGCCTGCCGGTCCACGTGGCAGGCCTCGAGCACGGGCAGGTTGTAGATGAGCGACTTCCCGCTGGCCGTGGGTGTGGCCACCACGATGTTTTGCCCGGAACGGACGAGATCCGTGGCCCGGACCTGATGCTCGTAGAGGTCACGCACGCCCAGCAGGTCGAGACTGCGGCGCACGGGGCCGGGCCAGGGACGCGCTGGCGCGGCGAAACGCGGCTCACGGCCCGGAAAGAATCGCCGCCCGGCGATATCCAGGGACAGCCAGGACGTGCGCTCCACGACTGCCAGGAGATCGGCGACGGTGGATTCCGACACGTCAGTTCTTGGCCGTGATCTTGTATTTCTTGAGCTTGTACTGCAGCAGGCTCTTGGACACGTCGAGCATCTCTGCCGTCTTGACCTGCACAAAACCGGAATGGACCAGGGCGCGACGGATCAGAGCGGCCTCGATCTTCTCCAGGGTCTCGGACAGGTTGATCTTGAGGGGCAGCAGATCCACGGCGCTCTTGAACTGCATTTCCTCGTCACGCAATTCCGGGGGCAGATCCTCCACATCGATGACGTCCCGATTGGAGAGAACCACGCAGCGCTCGATGACGTTCTCCAACTGGCGCACGTTGCCCGGCCACTCATAGGCCGAAAGGTAGTCGATGGCGCCGGGAGTGAAACCGTGTACCTCGCGGTTGTTCTCCATGGAAAACTTGCGCAGGAAGTGGCTGGCCAGGATGGGGATATCCTCCCGCCGTTCGCGCAGAGGAGGCAGGTGGATGTTGACCACGTTCAGGCGGTAAAAGAGGTCCTCGCGGAACCTGCCGGCAACGATCTCCTCCTGCAGGACCTTGTTGGTGGCCGCCACCAGCCTGAAGTCCACCGTGATGGTCTCGGTGCCGCCCACCCGCTCGATGACCCGCTCCTGCAGGACGCGCAGGAGCTTGACCTGCATCTCCTGGGAAAGCTCGCCAATCTCATCCAGAAACAGGGTGCCGCCCTGGGCCAGCTCGAAGCGCCCGCGCTTCATGGCCATGGCCCCGGTGAATGAACCCTTCTCGTGCCCGAAGAGTTCGCTCTCGAGAACTCCCGGGTTCAGGGACATGCAGTTGACCGAGACAAAGGGCATGTCCTTGCGGTCCGAGGCGATGTGGATGGCCCGGGCCACCAATTCCTTGCCCGTGCCGGACTCGCCCGTGACCAGCACGTTACTGCGCGTGGGCGCGACCTTCCCGGCCAGGGTCAGGACGTCCTGGATGGGCTTGGAGTTGCCGATGATGGTTTCCTTCCCGAACTTCTCGGCCAGGCTCTCGCGCAGCAGACGGTTCTGCCGCTCGGCAATGGAGAGCTTCAGGGCCTTGCGCACCGAAAGCAGGATTTCGTCATTGGAGAACGGCTTGGTGATGTAATCGAAGGCCCCGCTCTTCATGGCCTCAACGGCCTTATCGATGGTCCCGAAGGCGGTCATGATCATGACCGGGATGTGCGGATGGCTCTTGCGCACGACTCCCAACACCTCCTGCCCGGTCATGCCCGGCATCTTCATGTCCGTGATGACCACGTCCACTTCGGACTCGTCGAGGAAGGTCATGGCCATGACGGGATCGCTCAAGGCCGTAACCTTGTACCCCTCCTCCTCCAGGATGGCCTCCAGGATAAGCAGATAGTTCTTCTCGTCGTCGATGATCAGGATGTGATTGCCCATGTCTGCTGCTCGCTAGCACGGCTCGGAAAAGATCACGAGGACTTCGGCCCCGCCGTGGGGACCGTTGCGCAGGATCATTTCCGCTCCGTGGATCTGAAAGATGGAACTGGTGATGGCCAGACCGAGCCCCGTGCCCGTATCTTTGGTCGTGAAAAACGGCTCAGGGTAGCGGTCCAGCTGCTTGGCGTCGAAACCCTGTCCCGTATCCCGAATCAGCACGCCAGTCTGTGCGTCGTGGCAGACCGGCATGATGCTGACCTCTCCCCCGTCCTGGCAAGCCTGGATGGCGTTGCTGACGAGATTGTAAAAACCCCGGTAGAGCAGATCGCGGTCCCCCTGGACCATGTAGCCCTTGGGCAGGGTGCTTTCCACCTTCACCCCATGCTCCTGCCCTTCCTGGGTCAGAAAGCCCACCGCGTGGCGGAGCACCTTCTCCAGGTCGACATCCTCCAGGGATGGCTGCCTGGGCCGGGCGTAGTCGAGGAAGTCGTTGACCGTCTGGCTCAGACGTTTGGACTCGTGAAAAATGGCCTCCAGGATCTTGACGTTGCCGCCGCCCTGCTTCCTCTCGCGCTTGAGCAGGAGTTCGGAACTGCTGCGAATGATGCCCAGAGGGTTGCGGATCTCGTGGGCGATGCTGGCGACCATCCGCCCCATGGAAGCCAGCCGCTCGTTCTGCTGCAGCTCCTTTTCCAGACGCTCCTTGTCGTGCTGGCGTTCGTCCAGCACCCGGTCGGCCTTGCGGATGAGAAAGAAGATGAGGGCGTAGAGCGCGGCCGAACCCAGGAAGGTGGTCAGGATGATGAGACGTTGCAGGTGCAGGACCGTAGCGTAGTCACTCGTAATGTCCTGGGAGAATTCCAGCACGCCCAGAAGAGGCCCAGGCTCTCCGCGGAAACGCAGGTCGCGCTCGGCCCGCAGTGGGTGGACCGTGCGCAGAACCACGTCCCCGGCCTTGAGGTCGAAGGCGAACAGGACATCCCACAGGTTCAGGGTGTTTTCCAGCACGAAGCTGCGTTCGCCCTTCTCGATGGCAGAGCGAACCTCCTTGCCGGCCATTTCCGTGCTGCCGACCTGGTCGGCCACAGTGCTGTAGGCCACCTCGTTCTGCTCGTCGTAGATTCGCAGATCCACGACATGAAAAGAATGGATCGTGGAATCAATGACCTGCTGCAGGCGATCGTACTGGTCCTTGCGCTTGAGTTCGACGCGCCCGTAACCGAGCACCACGGGCAGGGTGAAACGCCGGTAAATCTGATGATTGAGGTTCTCGGCCAGGAGCTGGGCAAAGGCGGTGTTCTTCTTCAGAAGCGAGCGCTTGGCGTAATTGCTCATGAAAACCGACATGAGGCTGCTCGAGCCCAGGATCAACACCAATGTGCTGATGGACAGGAACTTGACCAGTTGAAAAGGATGGGCTGGATCGACGCGAAAGGGATTGAGCTTCATGCTGTGCCGGATGCAAGAGGTGAACAGGCGGGCCGCCCTGGTCAGGCGGCCCCCCGAGGAATTAACAGATGTTAGGCTCTAGGCCCCGCGCCGGTCAAGGCAGTAGCGGATGAGGCCCTGGGTGGAGGCGTCGTGCCCGGCCGCCTGCCCGCCCTGGAGTTCGGGCAGGATGACACCGGCCAGCTTCTTGCCGAGCTCCACGCCCATCTGGTCGAAGGAATTGATGCCCCAGACGGTTCCCTGCACGAAAATCTTGTGCTCGTACATGGCAATCAGGCTCCCCAGCGCACGAGGCGTCAGCCTGTCGTAGAGCAGGGAGTTGGTCGGACGATTGCCGGGAAAGGCCTTGTGCGGCGCCAGGGCGTCCCGCTTTTCGGGCGGCAGGGACGCGATCTCCTCCCCGGCCTCCTCAAGGGTTCTGCCGCGCATGAGCGCTTCGGTCTGGGCCAGGAAATTGGCCAGGAGTATGGCGTGATGATCGCCCACGTCGTGCAGGGGATTGACCGCTGCCAGAAAATCGCACGGCACCACGGTCGTGCCCTGGTGCAGAAGCTGGTAGAAGGCGTGCTGGCCGTTGGTGCCGGGCTCGCCCCAGAGGATGGGGCCTGTGGCATGGGCCACGCGTCGGCCGTCCCGCGTCACGCCCTTGCCGTTGCTCTCCATGTCCGCCTGCTGGAGATACGCCGGAAGCAGGGCCAGGTACTGATCGTAGGGCAGCACGGCGTGGGACTCGAAGCCCAGGAAATTGCGGTACCACACGCCCAGAAGACCCAGCAGCACCGGGATGTTCTCCGCGAAGGGGGCCGTCCGAAAATGCTCGTCCATGTCCCGTGCCCCGGCCAGGAGTTCCCGGAACCGGTCCATGCCCACGGCCAGGGCGATGGACAGGCCGATGCAGGACCACAGGGAATAGCGCCCGCCGACCCAGTCCCAGAAGACGAACATGTTGGCCGGGTCGATGCCGAAGGCCTTCACGGCCGCCTCGTTGGTGGACAGGGCCACGAAATGCCTGGCCACATCGCCCTCGCCGGCCCCGCTCTTCAGAAACCAATCCCGGGCCGTATGGGCGTTGGTCAGGGTTTCCTGGGTCGTGAACGTCTTGGAGGCGATAATGAACAGGGTTGTCTCCGGACGTACGGATTCGAGAATCCTGGCGATATGCGTGCCGTCGATGTTGGACACGAAGTGGAAGGTCAGGTCTTTCTGCCGGTAGAAATCCAGGGCTTCCGTGACCATGCGCGGCCCCAGGTCGGACCCGCCGATGCCGATGTTGACCACATCGGTGATGCGCCCGCCCGTGTGCCCCTTCCATTCCCCGGAACGAATCCGGGTCGTGAAGGACTCCATCTGGCCGAGCACCCGGTGCACCTCCGGCATCACGTCGACGCCGTCAACCACCAGGGATTCACCGGCGCTGCGGCGCAGGGCCGTGTGCAGCACGGCCCTGTCCTCGGTGGTGTTAATCCGATCCCCGGCAAACATGGCCCGCATCCGCCCGGCGACGTCGGCCTCGCGAGCCAGGTCCAGAAGCAGGGAAAGAGTCTTCTCCGTGATCCTGTTCTTGGAATAATCCAGGAAGATTCCGGCTGCCCCGACGGAAAAGCGTTCGAAGCGCCCCGGGTCCCCCTCGAAAAGCTCCCGCATGGGACGCACCTCGCGCACATGGTTCAAAAGCGCTTTCCACGCGGCGGACTGTTCAATCACGGAGCACCTCCTTTCATTTCAGTTCGGCAAGCACCTGGCCGACCCTGTCCAGACACCGGGCCAGGGTCTCGTCATCCAGAGCATAGGAAATCCGGAAACAGCGGTCGTCACCGAAAGCCGCACCCGGAACGAGGGCCACGCCGGCCTTTTCCAGAAGCAGGGAACACAGGGCCGTAGAGTCCGGCACCTCCGGCGTGAAGAATGCATCCACCTGGGGAAACAGATAAAAAGCGCCGGCAGGCTCGGGGCAGACCACGTCGCCCCAGGCGCGCACCCTGGCCAGGGCCAGATCGCGGCGCCGCACGAATGCCTCACGCATGGGCGTCAGGCATTCCCACCCGCCCGTCAGTGCGGCCAGGGCGGCCTTCTGGGCGATGGAGCAGATATTGGATGTGGACTGGCCCTGGATCTTGGTCATGGCCTTGACCAGATCGGCGTGGGCCAAGGTGTAGCCCACCCGCCAGCCCGTCATGGCGAAACTCTTGGCCAGTCCGTTGACCACAGCGAAGCTCTCGGGATGACGCTGCCACCACGGCGCCAGGGAGGCGGGACCAGCCGGCGCGTAGACCAGCTGGTCGTAGATCTCGTCGGAGATGACGAAGACGCCCTTGTCCACGGCCCAGGCCGCGATGGCGTCGAGCTGCTCCTGGGAATAGTGGCAGCCCGTGGGGTTGGACGGCGTATTCATGATCAGACAGCGCGTACGCGGGGTGCGCGCGGCCTCAAGCTGCTCCACGTTGACCAGAAAATCGTTTTCCGGCTCCGTGGCGACGAAAACGGACACGCCGCCGGCCAGCTGCACCATGGCCGGGTAGCTCACCCAGTACGGGGCCGGGATGATGACCTCATCGCCCGGATCGAGCAGAACCTGAAAAAAGTTGTAGAGGCTCTGCTTGCCGCCGTTGGTCACGACCACGTTCTCCATGGCGGACTCCACGCCGTAAAAATCCCGGAAATACCCAGACACGGCCGTACGCAGCTCGGGAATGCCCGGAACCGGGGTGTAGCGTGTGAAGCCCTCGTCCAGGGCCTTGCGCGCTGCGTCACAGATATGCGCGGGAGTACTGAAATCGGGCTCGCCCACGGCCAGGCTGACGATCTCCCGCCCTGCAGCACGGAGTTCCTGGGCCTTGGTGTTTATTGTCAGAGTCGCGGAGGGCTTGATGCTGGTGATGCGTTGGGCCAGTTTCATGGTCGTACGGTCTCCTCTTGAGACGTGATGAAGGTTGATGAATCAGATTTCCGTTTTGGCGACGTGATCTTCCACGGCGATTTCCAACTCCGCCAGGGCGATGTCCGTCAGGCCGAGCAGGCCCGCCTCGCCGCAGGTGACCAGAACCAGATCGTGATCCCGGCGCAGGCCGATGCCAAGCTTTCTGCAAACAAGGTTGGCCAACCGTACGAAAACGAGCAGGAGGTTGGAGGTGTCGTAGGTCCGGAGATGATGATCACGGCAGACCACACAATAAGGTTCGGGCAGATTCCACTTTTCGAGCAGCAGATACCCACACTCGGGGTGCAGCGTGTCCACGAACTCATCGGCCGCCGTCTTGGTGATGCGCGGAGCGGTCCGGTCCTTCTCACCGACAGAGACCAGGGCCTTGAGCACCAGAAGCTTTCCCACGTCGTGGATAAGCCCGGCGATGAACGCTTCGGGAGCCAAGTCTGCGTATCCGCAACGCTTGGCCAGCCACTGGGCGCCGTAGGCGCATGCCACCGAGTGTTTCCAAAGAGTGTGGGTGTACTGCTGCACGAAAGGATTGCGGGAGGCATAGTTCTTGCGCTGCGTGGCCATCATGACGCAATTGACCACCTCTCGCAGACCAATACGCACCACCGCGTCCTGGATTCTGCTGATTTTCTTAATGCCACGAAAGAACGATGAGTTGGCGACCTTGAGCACTTCGGCCACGAGCACCTGATCCTGAACGATGAGCTGTACGACCTTGTCCGTGTCGGGATCGTCCCGGGACGCTTCCTGATGAACCAGCAGAGCGGTCCGGTCAAAAACGGGCAGATCGCTGGCCGGATCGTCCAGAAATTCGCGGACGCGGTCGTATATGGAGGACGCCTCGTACATTCCTAGACTCCGAGTATGCGGCGCAGTTCGGTCAGAGGGCGTGGTTTGTGGACCCGCGGCAAGGTGCGCAGAACCTCATCCACCGTGGTCAGCCCGGTGGCGGCCTTGGTGATGCCATCCTCGAGCAGGGAAACCATGCCGGCCTTCTCCAGACTGATTTGCCGCAACTCGTGAGTGGTTCTGCGCTGCAGGACCGCATCGCGGATGTAAACTTCAGGGATGAGCATCTCATAAACCGCCAGCCGGCCCTTGTAGCCGCTGTGGTTGCACTCCGAGCAACCGCGCCCCTTGCGAAACTCCGCTCCGGCCAGGTCTCCGTAGGTACACCCGAGACGGCGCAGCTGGTTCAGATCCGGCTGGTAGGGCATGGCGCAGTGCGGACAGACACGGCGAACGAGGCGCTGGGAAAGAATGCAGGACAGGGTCGAGGACACAAGAAAGGGTTCGATATCCATGTCCAGCAGACGGACCAGGGCGCCGATGCTGTCCTCGGTGTGAAAGGTCGTAAGCACCTTGTGTCCGGTCAGTGCCGTCTGGATGCACATGCCCGCCGAAAATGTGTCGCGAACCTCGCCGATAACCACGATGTCGGGGTCCTGGCGAACGATGTGCTTGAGGGTCTCCTCAAAGGTCAGGCCGATGGAGGGCATGATGGAGCACTGGCCGATACCGCGGACCTTGTATTCCACGGGATCCTCGGCCGTGATGATGCTCACTTCCGGACGGTTGAGATAGTTGATGCAGCTGTAGACCGTGGTGGACTTGCCCGACCCCGTCGGCCCCGTGACCATGATGACGCCCGAAGGCGCGTCCAGGGCCTCCTCCATGAACCGGTCCAGCATGCCGGGCAGCATGCCCAGCTCGTGCATGGGCAGGAGCTCCTCCTGGTTCTTGAGCAGACGCATGACGATCTGCTCCCCGTAGACCGTCACATAGAAGGACATGCGCAGATCGATCTGCACGCCCATGTGATTGAAGATGAGGCGGCCGTCCTGATGCCGGCGTTTCTCGGCGATGTCGGCCCCGCACATGATCTTGAAACGGCTGACCAGGGAAGCGGCCGCGCCTATGGGGAAATCCCGGAAATGGACCATGACCCCGTCGACGCGAAAACGCACGCGCAGCCGGTCGGACATGGGCTCCACGTGGATGTCGCTGGCCCCGCGCTTGAACGCGGCGAGGATGATGGAGTTGGCCACGTCCACGATGTTGAGGCGCCCGTGATCCGAGGCCGTGCCCATGCGCAGTTCCTCCCTGCGCTTGGCCAGAACCTCGTCAAGCTGGCTGGCCCGGGTGATGCAGACCACGATGTCACTGCCGAAGTAGTCACGGGCCGCGTCCAGACTGCGGGGATCAAGGGGATCCACAAAGGCAATGCGCACGGCCCCGTCCGTCTGCATGTCGTAAGGCACGAAGCGGTACTGCTCGAAGTATTCCACGGGGGCACGGGCCAACAGGCCGGGATCGGGCTCTTTGGCCATCAATTCCAGAACGGGCAGGCCGAGTTGAAGCGCCAGGATTTCCGTAAGCTTCTCGTCGGCCAGAAATTTATGCTGAATGAGGATGTCGCCGAGCTTCTGGTGCCGCCCTTCCTGCTCCTGCAAGGCCAGGGCCCGACGCAATTCATCATCGGTGAGGTATCCAAGGCCGCCGAGCAGGTCCCCGATGCGCAGATCTCCCAGGTTGCCGCGGATGGTCCGACGTATCTGCTCGTCGGACACATAGCCGAGCTCCCGGACCACATCGCACAGGGGCTTGGCCATGTGCAGCCGGGAGGCCACGCGTTGCGCATATTCAGCCTGTTCCCGGCCGAAAAAGCCCTCGCGGATGAGAAGCGCGATGATGGGGTTGAATTCCTGCTCGTTTTCCTGACTCATGTCCGACGGCACCTCGCCTCTCCCGCCCGGGATCAACGCAGAAGGTAGAAGCCCAACTCTTTGTCATACTCGCTTTTGGAAAAGCGCACGCCAACGCCTCCGGGCCGGATGTTGCGCACCTCGCCGCGCCTTTGGATCAGGTCGTGGGGCGGGCGGTCGAGCCGAAACTGCAGGGTCAGGGCGTCCCCCACCTGAAACGACGTGGACTCGCCGCTCTCGGCGGCTTCCACTGCGAAGGACAGGCCACTCATGGACAGATCGTTGATGCGGATCTCGAGAAGCGCCTCGGTCCTGTGCACATGGCACCAGCCCGACAGGGACACCACCCTTCGGTAATATTCCCGAAATTCGACAAGCAGGGGCACGCTCTTGCCGCAGCGGCACTTGATCCTGATGCGGCTGTCCTTTTCCTTGTACCCCGAGGCGTCAAACGCGGTCTTGTAGCCACAGTCAGGGCACTGGAAAACGGCCTTTCCCTGCTTGTCGGCATAGATCTTATCCATGTTTTCCCCTTTGAACTTGCAGACGGCCTGCCAGCTGTTCGCCGTCCATGTCATACAAACATGCTACGGCGTAGCTTTCCCACTGTAAAGTGGGCCGGGCTGTCCATACTCTTCAAAAAAAACCCCCGACCTGCGGGCAGGTCAGGGGTTTGTTGTGAGCAT
>CAZQYA010000036.1:0-22013 GCA_964597325.1 uncultured Desulfovibrionaceae bacterium | reverse complement strand
AAGAATCTGCTGCAGTTGAAACCCCTGCTCCTGCTTTTGCAGGCCCTGGCCGACTTGGCCCAGAAGAAGCTCCTTTCGACCCTGTCCGCGGAGCAGGTCACGGCGGCGGAGCTGGCCGGCGAGCCCATCCTGGCCCGAATCACCCACGCCCCTGGCAACGGCGCGGCCATCGGCGGCCTCAAGGTCGTCACGGAAAACGGCTGGTTCGCGGCCCGGCCCTCGGGCACCGAGGACATGTACAAGATCTACGTGGAGAGCTTTCTGGGCCGCGACCACCTGGAACGCATCAAGACCGAGGCCCAGGAGATCGTGAGCGGGGTGCTCGGGCAGGCATAGAGGAACGCGTGATGGATGAAGGCGCCCGTCGTCCGCGTGCGGATGGCGGGCGTTTATTGTTTTGGCGAGTTGGTGAAAGGCGTGGATTCCCGCCTTCGCGGGAATGACATCGGGGTGGTGCGCGGGGGACGCGTTCTGGCGTTATCCGGTCTGTGTTTGTTTGGTGTTTGGCCTGCCGGATCACGACCGGGTTATTTCCCGAAGGCGGTATTTTATCATCCGGGGGTGCAAGAGGCGCCTTCGCTGCACGTTGTGGCGGCGTTCGTGCTGCCTGGCGGTTCGTGGTTCAACGGGCGTGGGCATGAATATGAAAGGCGTGGATTCCCGCCTTCGCGGGAATGACATCGGGGTGGTGCGTGGGGGATGCGTTTTGGTTTTACCTGACGGTGTTTGCCTGTTCTTCGCAACGTCGGGTCATCACAGCGTCATTCCCGCGAAGGCGGGAATCCATTCCGGGCTAAGCGTGGAATCCATCTTCAGGCGGCTTGTCCCGTGCACGAACTTCCGCACTCCGGGCAATGCCATGCCCCGTATTCATCTGGCCGCGGCGCAAAAAAAGCCCGCCTCCGTTTCCGGGGCGGGCTCCTTATCGGCGTGTTCGAAGCCTATTTCCTGATGGCGGTCCGTTCGCGACGCAGCCAGTCGTACCAGGCGCCCATGCCTTCGCCGGTGGTGGCGGAGACGGTGAAGATCTCGATGTCCTTGTTGATGGACCTGGCAAAGGCGCTGGCGCGTTCCACGTCGAAATTGACGTAGGGCAGCAGGTCGATCTTGTTCAGGATCATGACTTTGGATTCGGCGAAGATGAAGGGATATTTCTCGGGCTTGTCATCGCCTTCGGTGACGCTCAGGATGGTCACCTTGGCGTGCTCGCCCACGCTGAACTCTGCCGGACAGACCAGGTTGCCCACGTTTTCCACCACAAGGATGTCCACGCCGTTCAGGCCCAGGGAGTCCACAGCGTCGCGGACCATGGAGCTGTCCAGGTGGCAGCCGCCCGCGGTGTTGATCTGCACGGCGCGGGCGCCTGTGGCAGCCACGCGGCGGGCGTCGTTTTCGGTCTGGCAGTCGCCCTCGACCACGGCCATGGAAAATTCGTTCTTGAGATCCGTGAGGGTTCGTTCCAGGAGGGTGGTTTTGCCCGATCCCGGGGAGCTCATCAGGTTGAGGGTCAGGATGCCCTGGTCCGTGAAGCGGGTGTTGAGTTCCGCGGCCACGGCGTCGTTGGCCTCCAGGATATTGCGTACCACATCGACTTTCATGCTTTCCTCCAGGTTATTCGGCTTCGATGTTCTCGATGTACAGTTCCCTTCCCGCGATGATCTCGTGCCCGAGCTCGGTGCCGCATTTGGGGCAGGGCATGATATAGCGCTCCTCTTGGGTGGGGCTGAACTCCTCGCCACACTCCCGGCAGCGGGCGACCATGGGCTTGACCTCGCACTCCATCTTGGCCCCGGCAAAGGGCGTGTTCATGGTCAGCATCTCGAAGGAGGTCTCCAGGGCCTCGGGCACGATGGCCGAGATCTGGCCGTAGACGATCTTGACGTTGTGCAACTTGGTCAGCCCGTGCTTCTCCATCTCCTCACGGATGATCTTGATCAGACTCTCGGCAATAGACAGTTCGTGCATGGTGACGTTGTTACTCCTTCTTTTCCTCAGGGCGTTGAAAATGGGTTCTGGCAAGGCGCGAGCCGATTTCAGCGGATGAAGTGTAGCCTTCTACATGAGCCCTCTGAAATCGGTGAGCAACGCAGTCCGGAATTCATTTTCAACGCCCTGAACGTTGTTCGGATGCGTATGCCGTGTCCAGGGCATTGTCCAGGGCCACCCGCGACCGTTTCAATACGCCGCCCTCGATGGTCACGCGGAACATCTCCCAGTCCTGGTGGTTGATGATGTCCACGATGCCGCGTGCGTCATTGCCCAGCAGGGCAGCAAGGCCTTCCAGGTCCGTGTCCGTGTCCAGGAAGCCTCCCTCGTGCAGGAAATCCAGGACCTCGCCGTCGGGCTCGCACTCGTAGGCTGAGAGATGGGCCATGCAGGCCTGCATGCGTTCGGGGTCGAGGCCGACCAGGTGACCGTAGACGCGGAAATCGTGGGGCATGGATCAATCCTTGAAATTCATTCGGGCAGGATGAAGCAGACGTACCCTTCGCTTGAGAGCACGGAAACGAGATACGGGTCCGCGAAGCGCCTGTCCAGAAGGATGATGCGGTTCGCCCCGCCCGATACGAGCCAGGCCGGGACCTGGATGGCCAGGCGTTGTTCCAGGCCGCTGGACCAGGCCGCGCTGGCCCTGCCCTGGGTCAGGAATTCCTTGCGGCGCAGGAGCTGCAGCAGGGAGTTCAGGTCGGACGGGAGGTTTCTGCCGAAATACGCTTCGGGGTCTGCGGGGTTGATGGCCCGGATGAGGTCCATGTGCGTGGCCACGGGGACGTAGATGGACTCCCCCGGGCGGGTGGGCAGGCGGGAGGGCTCATTGTAGGCGTCAAGTTCCGTGACCTTGACCCGCGCTTCGTCGAGCACTTCGTGCAGCCCCTGGGGAAGCGGCGCCTCGCCCGGCGTCTGCCTGGTCCAGACGAGATGGATGAATTTTTCCCCGTTGCGTTCGAGGACGATCATCTGCGGCGAATGCAGCGTCAGGCCGATGCCGCCGCGGGTCAGGACCAGATCCCGTCCCGAGTTCCAGAGGCGGAAGTTGCGCGGAAAGGCCTTGGCCGTCTTTTCCAGGACCTCGTCGACGGACCAGCGCGGGGATACGGTCAGTACCCTCATTTTCAGCTGGTTGGCCTTTTCGATCCAGTCGGCGCTCTTGGGCACCGGGCAGTAGAGGATGCGTTCTCCCCAGGGCGTCTCCACCATGGGCGTCTCAAAGAGTTTGACGTGCAGCCATCCGGAATCGGGCAGAGGGAACATGCTCTCGTCGCCGGGCATGAACCGGAAGCGCATCTCGCCCAGGATCGTCCTGACCAGGGGCAGGCCAGTGCGCGTGGAGCGGGCCTGGGCGGGGTTGGTGGCGTTGGCCGTGGCCTCGGCTGCTTTCGGTGCGGGTTTCGGGGCCACGCTCGGCGGGGTATCCAGGGGCTCCGGAAGGGCGGTCGCCGGGGGGGCTTCGACAGACGTCGCGCTGCGCAGCTGGGTGTCGGGCGAGACAGGTACCAGCCTGACGGGCCTGTCATCCGCGGGTTGCGGCGCAGGTTCGTCCTGTGTGGCGTTGGATGTTTCTTCGGCGTCCTCCCCGGCCGGCTTTTCTTCCTGTGGCGGGGCCATGACGGTGCCGCCCTTGACCACGGGCAGTACGATCTCCTGTCCGACGCGAAGCGTGTTGGCGTCGCGGATCGAGGGGTTGAGCTGCAGGAACAGGTCAAGGTAGGCGCCGTAGACGAGCTTGGCCGGCACGCCGTGGGCCTGGAGGACCTCACCGAGGGTGTCGCCCGAGCGCACCACGTAGGCCCTGGTTTCGTAGGAGTCCTTGGGTACGTCGGGTGCGGGGCGCGGGGGCGCGGGCGGCGGTGCCGTCGTGGTCATGCCTTCGGGGAGGCGGATGACCTGTCCGGGGAGCAGGCGGTCGAGATTGGGGATGTGCGGGTTCATGGCCTGGATGTCGGGCATGAGCCGCTGGATCTGGGCGCCGGAGAAGCCCCGGCCGGCCAGGATTTTGTAGAGCCATTCCCCTTTCTGCACGGTATGTTGCAGCTTGGGGTCGGCCTCGACGTCGATATTTTTTTCAAAGAAGAGACGCAGGGGTTTTTCCGAAAAACCCGGGGTCGTGATGCTTGTCAGAAGGCACAGAGCGAGAATAAGATGAAGCACGCGTCTCATGGAGTTATCGTATGGAGCCTTGTTTCACGGTTCGGGTATTTCCGGCAATGGAAACAAGGATATAGCAAAAAGGTTCGAGGCTGTCACTGCACTTTGCCCCCGGGAGGGCATCTCAAATTCTCAAGGAGTAGCTCATGTACGTTGGCCTTGCCATGCAAAAACACGTTCCCACCATCACGTCCGATACGCTGATCATCAAGGCAGACAGGATGATGGAGGAAAACAGGTTGTGGATTCTGCTCGTTGTCGAGGACGGAAAGCTCAAGGGATACGTGGCCAAAGAGGATATTCGCGCTGCCCTGCCCTCAGGCGCCACGACCTTCAGCAGGCACGAGCTGAGTTATCTGCTGTCCAGACAGACCGTTAAGGAACTGGTGCGCAAGGAGATGCCCACCGTGGCCCCGGAAACCGAGATCGAGGTCGCGGCCAGGATCATGCACGACCGTGATCTGGCCGGTCTGGCCGTGGTGGACTCCAGGAACAGCCTCAAGGGCTACATCAGCCGCAGCTCCATGCTGGCCGTGCTGGTGGAGGAAATGGGCCTGGAGCTGGGCGGCAACCGCATCGCCGTGGAGGTCGAAGACCGCAAGGGCGTCATGGCCGAGCTCAGCCACCTCTTTTTCGACCTGGGCGTGAATATCCTGTCCACCTCCACCTTCTACCGCGACAGCAAGCGACTCATCGTCTTCCGGGTGCGTACGGACGATCTTGACGGCGTGCTGAAGACCCTCGGGGAAAAGGGCTACCGCATCGCCGGGCCCGAATACTTCGAGCACGAGTGGGCCTAGCAGGCCGCCCGGGAACGGCGATCCGTCGCCCTGGTAAACAGAAAAAGGCGCTTCCGCTGCGGAGGCGCCTTTTTCTTTCTTCTTCCGGGAGGCTATGCGTAGCTGACCTCGAGGCCCACGCCGACCTCCCGCAGGGGTGCGGCCCCGGCCAGGGCGATCTTGGAGGCGAGGTCCGTGCAGTGGCACGGGCTCAGGGTCCGGGGGGCCAGGGCGCGCAGATGTTCGACGGTGCCGCGCAGGCGTTCGGTCGAAGGAGAAAGCAGGTGCAGCCCGCCGATGATGTCCTGGATGCGGCTTTCGCCCGTCAGGGCCACGGCGTGGTCCGCGATGTTGCATATCCCGGCGTGGGAGCAGCCCGTGATGATGACCAGGCCCTCGTCCCCGCGCCAGACCAGGGCCGAGTCGTCGGGAATCGTGTCGGGCCGGGTTTCGCCGGCCTTGACGCCGATGCCTTGGGCGACTTCGAATTCGTGGTGTCGGGGTATCTCGCCAAGAAAGAGCAGGCGGTCACCAAGGGCTTCGGGCGCGGTCGTGAGGTTCAGGTCGAAGTGCCGCGAGAGCTTGCCCGGCTCCAGCAGCGGGCCGAGTTCCGGGTTGTCGTCCAGGCCGATGCTGGTGAAGGCCGCCGGATGCGCGGTCAATCGGGGCCGCCGGCAGGTCCGCCCTTCCAGGCGTTCCTCGCACAGGCGGCGCACCAGCGCTTCCAAACCCCAGGTGTGGTCGAGGTGGCCGTGGGAGAGGACGACATGGTCGAGGTCGTGCAGAGTCAGGCCCATCTTGTGGGCGTTGGCGAGGAAGATGTCGGAATAGCCGCAGTCGAAGAGGATCTTTTGCCCGCCGTCCTCGATGAGCAGGGACAGGCCCGGTTCCGCCAGGAAATACCGGTCGATGAGGGTGGAGTTGTCCACCAGCACGGTGAGTTTCATGACGCCGGAGTATCCCAGAGGGGCGGGCTTGTCATCCCGTCCCAAAACAAAGGGCCCCTTGCGGGGCCCTGGCCTAGTTGAGCTTGGAAGTGATGTTGTCTCTGATCCAGTGCGCGTCCCACCATTCGATGGGCTGCACCTGCAGGCCCGAGACGAGCATGCCGAAGTGCAGATGGTCGCCGCCGGCCATGCCCGTGGCGCCGGTCTTGCCGATGATCTGACCGCGCTGGACGGTTTCGCCCTTTTGGACGTGAATCTCGCTCAGGTGCGAGTAGAGGGACTGCAGGCCGAAACCGTGGTCGATCACCACGACATTACCGTAGATGCCCATGAATTCGGCCTTGATCACGCGTCCGGTGTTTCCGGCCGGTATGGGGGCCTGAGCCAGGGAGGCCAGGTCCACACCCAGGTGGGTCTGATTGTCCACAGGCTTGCCCTTGTACAGGTAGGTGCGGTTGTCGGCATAGGCGGCCATGGGCGCGCTGTTGGGCAGGCGGATGAAGGAGCCTTCCCAAAGCATCTGAGGGACCGTGTCCCGGCCCAGGGGCACCAGGGACGCGACGTTCTTGGCGCGCAGGTCGGAATTGACCTTCGTGAAGATGTCGATGGGCTGGGTGGCGTCTGGGTAGTACTGCGCGAACTGGCCCATTTTGGACTGCAGGAAGTTGTCCGAGACGTTGATGGTGTCGTGACGGAATTTCTTGGTCTTGGGATTGAAGAAGAAGCCGATGGCCACCTCGTTTCCGGCCAGGTCCGAAGCCGTCAGGGCCGGGGTCAGCGTCTTGGTGTCGGCGTCGTGGGGGATGGCGAAGAAGCACAGGTACGTGCCGGGCTTGTAGGGGTAACCCGGGAAGAAGTGGTCGCCCATGCGCACACCGCTGCGGGCCAGCTCCTCGTCGGTGCTGTAGACGATGAGTCCGGTGCCGCCCTGGTTGACGTTGTGCTGACCCGACAGGACCGAGATGACCGGAGGCTTGGAGTCCACGGTCAGTTCGCGCACGATGTCGGCCCGGTTGCCCCGGCCGAGACGGTGCCAGGAGGCGTCCCTGACCGTGACGGTCAGGGTCAGGGGGCCGTTTTTGAGGTTCTTCCTGGGCAGGGAGAACTGCTCGTTCATCTGCCGTGTCCCTTCGGGCAGGGTCCTGGAGAGGATTTCCATTGTGGAACCGGCCTGGGTGGCCGTGACCGTCAGTGATTTGAGGCCTGCGCCCTCGTCGGCGGCGGCGACGCTGAAGACGGTCCCGGCGCTGATCGTGGTCTGTTCGGGTCCCAGGGCCACGAGGGGCGGATTCCATTCGGCCTTGACGTAATAGGCGGCCCCCAGGGCTCCGCCCAGGAGGAGGAAGACGAAGAAAAATGCTGAGGATATTCTGCTGCTCATGTTTGAAGCTCGCTTATGCGGTCTTTGGTTCGTGTCGTTTGAGTGCCGTTGCCGGGCCTGCGGCGCAAAAAAGCATGGGAGCGCCGGTCTGGCGTTCCCATGCTACGGGTGCGGTTTTGTTTTTGCAAGTTCCGGAAGGTTTCAGCCGCCGGTCAGAAAGTCTGCCGCGCGTTCGATGAGCTCCGGTCGTGCCAGGCTTTTTCGCCAGGCTTCGGGGATGCCGTCCAGCCCGTACCAGCATCCGGCCAGCTGACCGTAGGCGGCCAGGGCGCGGGGACCGTGGGGCAGGCAGCGTTGGCAGCCTTCGGCGAAGGACTCGGTGGACGAAAAGGAGGACACGGCGGCCGCCAATGCGGCACAGGCCGCAAAGTCGCCGGGCTGCGGTGTCGGGGAGCAGATGCTCGCGGCTTCGGGACACAGGCCGTCCGGGAGTTCCGGGCGCAGGACGCGTTCCTTGTCCGATTCGCCGAGGGCTTCGTGGATCATGGCGGCCAGGACGCGGCAGGCGTCGACGCTCTGAGGACCGGCATGGGTGGTGCGCACGGACCGGGCGCAGGCGTCCAAGGCGTCATCCCGCGAATCGGGGAAGAACACGGCCGCTGGCGCCACGCGGGCCAGGCAGGCGTCGCCCTGAGTCTGGTCCGTGTCCCCGGGGTTCCAGGTGCGCTCGAAGCGCATGATGGCCGCCTTGACCTGTTCGTCGATGTACTCGCACGTTTCGCCTGAACTCTGGTAGCCGTAGCGGTACCAGCTCGTCAGGCGGATCATCTGGTCGCGTTCGTCCACGCCGCCGCATTCGGCCAGGCTTTCTGCCAGGCTCAGGGCCATGGACGTGCCGTCGTTCCACATGCCGTTGTCCAGGGGCGCTTCAGAATCGGGGAAGGAGCCGGCCGCTGCGGCCAGAGCCTCGCACGTGGCAAGGCCTGTAAGACAGCCGAGAATTTTGCGGGAATCAGGCTTCGGCACCGCCGCGCTCCTTGTCGTATTTGCGTTGCAGGTCCTCGTAGGCGTTGGCCAGGTCGCGCAGGATGGCCAGGGATTCCTTTGCCTCCTGCAGATCCAGCTTGCGGATGGCGAACCCGGCATGGATGATCACGTAATCCCCCAGAGTGGCCTCTTCATCCAGAAGCATGAGAGAGGCCGTGACAAAGGTCTCGCCCTCGCCGACCCTGCACTGGGCGACGCCGTTTTCAATGGACTCAATTTTCGCGGGAATGGCCAGACACATGGTGCCTCCTTAGTTGGCGTTGGGGGTGCAGGTTCCGCCGGCGTCACAGATCTCCCGGATGACGGAGTCGATCATGGCCGGCATGGCCTGGTTTGCGGTTTCCGAAAGCTCCAGGGCCATGGTTTCGTAGTCGAAGGGCTCCATGCCGATGACGACGGCCTCGGGCCGGTTGCCGATGATTTCGCACATGCCCAGGGTGTCGACCAGGTCGGTCTGGTGCATGGAGTCGCGGAACGCCAGGCTCTTGCGCAGGTCTTCGCCCATGAGCCGGTACACGGCCCCGGGGGCGTCATCGCACAGGACCGCGTCGCAGACGATGAGATAGTCGGATTCCAGGATGGGCCCCATGAGCTTCGTGCCCAGGGTGCCGCCGTCCATGAGGGTGACGTTGTCCGAAAAATTGAAATGTTCCTGCATCCGCTCGATGCAGCGCACGCCGATGCCTTCATCGGTGAACAGGATGTTGCCCACGCCGAGAACGAGAATACGCTTTTCTGTCATGAAAGGGTCCGTTGTTTTGGAGAAAGGGATGGGCCTTGCCGCACAGCCGATTGCTACGCAAAAAAACCGGACGGCTCAAGGATGGAAAAAGGGCCCCGGAAGCCGGGGCCCTTGCGAGTTGCGATTACAGGATCTTGAACTTGCGGACCTTGTTGGTCTTGGCGTCGATGACATGCACGCCGCAGGCGATGCAGGGGTCGTAGGAGTGGACGGTGCGCAGGATTTCCACCGGGCGTTCCGCATCGGCGATGGGGGTGCCCATGAGGGCTTCTTCCACGGCGGAGAGCTTGCCCTCGGCGCAGCGCGGGCCGAGGTTCCAGGTGGACGGGACGACCAGCTGGAAGTTCTCGATCTTGCCGCCCTTGATCTTGATCCAGTGGCTCAGGGCGCCGCGGGGAGCGGTCACGAAGCCGACGCCTTCGGCCTCGTCGGGCATCTTCCAATCCTGGTAGATGACGTTGTTGCCGCTCTTCACGTTTTCGGCGAGCTCATTGATCCAGTCCATGAGCTTGTCGGCGACGACCTTGGTCTCGATGCCGCGGGCAGCAGTACGGCCCAGGGTGGAGAACAGGGCCGCGGGGCCGACGCCCAGGTAGCCCAGGACGTAGTCCACGGTCTTCTTCACTTCGGGGTGACCCTTGGCGTAGGCGACCAGGACGGCAGCCAGGGGGCCGGTTTCCATGGCCTGGCTGTTGTAGCGGGGGGCCTTCATCCAGGAGTAGCGGTCCCGGTCCTCGTAGGCGGTGTACTGGGGCTCGGTCACGCCCGTGTAGGGGTGGTGGGCCTTGTCGCCTTCGTACCAGCTGTGGCGGACATGCTCCATGATCAGCTTGGGATCGAATTCGTCGACCTTGCCAAGGTTGCGATTGTAGATGACGCCCGGGGGCAGCCAGCGGCTGTTCAGGTCGTTTTCCACGTTCGGGAATTCGCCGAAGGTGATGAAGTTGGTGGTACCGCCGATGGCGGCCCAATCTTTGTAGTAGGAGGCTACGGCCAGGAGATCCGGGATGTAGCATTCGTCGATGAACTTCTTGGTCTCTTCGAACAGGCCCGTGAATTCGGCCATGCGTTCCGGGGTCAGGGCTTCGTAGCAGGACACGCCGCCGACCAGGGTGAACTGGGTGTGCGGGTTCTTGGCGCCGAAGACGGCCATGGCGCGGGCTGCCTTGACCTGCAGGTGCAGGGCTTCAAGGTAGTGGGCCGTGGCGATGAGGTTGACTTCCGGCGGCAGGTAGTAGGCTTCATGCCCGCCCAGGAAGTAGGCGTTGGTGAAGATGCCGAGCTGGCCGGAATCCACCAGCCCCTTGACCTTGTCCTGAACTGCCTTGAGGTCTTCAGCTCTGGTCTGGCGGGGGGAGATGGAGTTGGCGATGGAGGCGGCTTTAACCGGATCCGCGGTCAGGGCGCCGGTGACGTCGACCCAGTCCAGGGCGTGCAGGTGATAGAAGTGCACGATGTGGTCATGCAGATACTGCGCGGCCAGGACGAGATTGCGGATGAGGCGTGCGTTGTCGGGCAGGTTCTTGTCCACGCCGACGGCATTGTCCACGCAGCGGGTGGATGCCAGGGCATGGGTGTAGGTGCAGACGCCGCAGGAGCGCTGGGTGAAGTGCTGGGCGTCGCGGGGATCGCGGCCCTTCAGGATAAGTTCGAGGCCGCGGAACAGCTGGGAGCTGGACCACACGTTGGTGACCTTGCCCTGATCCACTTCCACTTCGATTTTCAGATGGCCTTCAATGCGGGTTACGGGGTCCACGATGATGGGCCCCTTGAAGTTTTTATCCATGGGGGTGGCGACGACACCCGGGGCTTTGTTAGGCTTACAACCGGACATATATTCTCTCCTCTGAATTCAGTAGATGTTGTACCTTGGCAACAGCTTATTACATTTCCTCGTAGAAGGGGGCGGCGTCATCCCAGAAATCGGGCTCGCTGCAGCCGATACAAGGATGGCCAGCCTGGACAGGCCAGTTCGTCTGGTTGAATTTGACCTTCGGGCAGTTGTTGTAGGTCATCGGGCCCTTGCAGCCGAGCTGGTACAGACACCAGCCCTTGCGGGCCTCTTCCGAATCAAAGGAGGGGGCAAATTCGCCGGCTTCGTAATGGGGCAGGCGCTCGCACTGTTCGTGAACGGTTTCACCGTAGAACATGTAGGGACGATTGTACTCGTCCAGGTCCGGAATGGCCAGGTTGTGGGTCAGCAGGTGAACGATGGTGCCGACCAGGTTGTAGGGGTTGGGCGGGCAGCCGGGGATGTTCACGGCGTTGACGCCCAGGTGCTTCAGGGCGTCGTTGATGCCCTTGGCTTCCGTGGGGTTGGGGCTGGCTGCCTGGACGCCGCCGAAGGTGGCGCAGGTGCCGTAGGAAATGGTAGCGATGGCTTTCGGCACGACTTCGGAGCAGATCTCGAGCATCGTGCGTCCGGCGACCTTGCCGTAAATGCCGTTGTCCTTGGTCGGAATGGCACCCTCGACGACACACAGGAAACCGTCGGGAGAGCTGATGGCCTGATGGAGGGCTTCCTCTGCCTTGTGACCCGCTGCGGCCATGATGGTCTCATGGTAGTCAAGGCTGATGGTGTCCAGAATCAGGTCGTCGATGAAGGGCCGTACCGCTCGCAGAATGGATTCGGAGCAGCCTGTGCACTCTGCGTTGTGCAACCAGACCACGGAAGGACGCTTGGGAGACGTCAGCGCCAGGGCGACTTTGTTGGCGAAGGACGCTTCCATCCCCATGACCGCGGCGATAGTGGAACAGAATTTCATGAAATCTCGACGTGAGATCCCACTTTTTTCCAGCCGTTCCTCGGCCCCGGGTTTGCCTAAACCTACCGAAAACTTCATAACACACCTCCATCAGTGTATGAATAAAAAGACAGGCGCAAATTGCGCACAGTCGAAACCGCAACGGGTATGCAGCGACGAAGTTTGGTTGCTGTCCGCCTAACATAGAGAATAATTCCAGGTCAATGGGTATTTGCGGAAAAAGTGGAATACTATCGACAATTTGGATTAAAAGAGTCCGTTTGCAGAGGTAAATGCACTGTTTCTTCGTGCGTGACATATTTTTGCTTTTCGTGTTACTGTCAAAGGCCCGGTCACAGCCACATCATCGCCGGTCTTGAACTTGTCGGCTTCCGTGCGTACATAACGGAAATGGGCGTTGTGCCGCCCAGTCCGACATATCTTTTGCCGGGAGGAGACCCGTGGACAAGCAGATTATTCTCGACGCCTTCATGTTTCGCCATGCCTGCAAGGAGTTCGATCCAGGAGCCAAGATTCCCGAGGAAGATTTCAACTTCATCCTCGAAACGGCACGTCTGTCTCCGAGCTCCTTCGGGTTCGAGCCCTGGCTTTTCCTGGTGGTTCAGGACATGGATCTGCGCATGAAGCTCCTGCCCCACACCTGGGGCGGCAAGACCCAGATCCCCACGGCCAGCCATTTCCTGGTCTGTCTGGCCATGAAGACGCCGCTCTTGAAGTTCGACAGCGTCGGCATCTCCGATTTCATGCGTCAGATTCAGGAATTGCCCGAGGAGCGCATCACGGCGCGCACGGAGTACTACGCCACCTTCCAGAAATCCGATTTTCGGCTCCTGGACAATGACCGTGCCATGTTCGATTGGGCCTGCAAGCAGTGCTACATCGCCCAGGCCAACATGATGACCGCCGCGGCCCTCATCGGCATCGATTCGTGTCCCATCGAGGGGTATGTGCAGGAAAAGGTGGACGAGGTCCTGGCCGAGGATTTCGGTATGGATCTGAACGAGTATGGAGTGGCCTACATGCTGGCCTTCGGTTTTAGGGTGAAGCCGCCCAAGCGCAAGACACGCCGCCCCCTGGAACAGATGGTGCGCTGGTTTTGAGCACGGAGGCCTCGATTTTCGGGAAAAAACCCGCCGTGGAGGATGCGTGTTCCATCGAGGACGTATCCAAGTACTGCATGGCGACGGACCTGGGCCTTGAGTGCGTCTGCTCCAAGCGTTCCGAGATCAAGGTAGGCACCGGCACGACGGTCAAAAGCCAGGACAGTACCCTGTTCTACTACGCCCGGCAGATCGACGACGACCTCCTTGCACTGCAGGCCCTCAACGCCAAGTGGGCACCGTCAGGGCCGATCATGGAGGTCACCCTCGAGGAGTTGATCACCCAATACCAGCCCGAGGTCGACCTCTTCCTCAAGCAGGTCAAGCCGGTCATGCAGAAGATCGCCAAGGCCGTGGCCAAGGGCGACAGGCACCGCAACAAAGGGGAGCCGTACTCCGCGGCCATGGAGTACAACAACGCCCTGGCCCTGGACGAAAAGAATGTGCGCGCCATGTTCGGCCTGGGCCTGACCTATCTGCAGTATGATCAGCATGAGAAGGCCAAGGTTCTCTTCGAGGAACTCATTGCCCTGGAGGGCTTCGCGGCCCCCGAATTCAAGCATCTCTTCAACCAGTTCGGCATCGAGTTGCGCAAGCAGAAGATGCATGAGCAGGCGCGCCGCTACTACGCCCGCGCCATCGAGACCTGCGTTTCCGACGAGAATCTCTATTTCAATCTTGCCCGCGCCTTTTTCGAGGACGGGCGCATCGGCGACGCCGACCGGACCCTGGAGACCTGCCTGCGCCTCAATCCGCTCCATGAAGAAGCCCTCAGGTTCAGGAAGTACCTGGCCTCGGTCTGCCTGAGCTAGCTCGTGGCCCTCTGTCGGCCGGAGCTGCACGTGTGCCGGATTTTTTCCGTTTCCGGCGGACGGGTCCGCACGTCCAAGCTCGCATTTCTTTCAGTTCAGCACCCTGTCAGGCGGTGTGGGGCGGGCCTGTCCCGATCTGGTCCGTCTTTAAAGGGGCTCGGCACCCTCAGGCGGCGTGTTTTCGACGCAGCGCATGAGCACGTGGGGGATACCCGCCTCCATGAACTCCTCGCCGCATTCGCAGAATCCGTGACGGGCGTAGAAATCCCTGGCCCTGGTCTGGGCGTTCAGGGAGAAGCGGCGGAAGCCGCTCTCGCGGCACTGGTCGAGCATGAAGGCCAGGAGTTCGCCGCCGATGCCACGTCCACGCCAGGCCTTGCGCACGGCCAGGCGTTGCAGCCGGGCCTCGCCGGCCAGGAATCGGATGCGCCCGCAGGCCACGGGCTCGCCGTCCATCTCCCCCAGAACGTGCATGGCCGCATGGTCGTGGCCATCCATCTCGTCGACGCAGGAGATGCCCTGCTCCTCCATGAACACGATGCCCCGGATCATGGCCACCTTGACCAGATCGTCGGCTGTCTTGACTCTTCTGAACATCTGCCCTTCCCAGAGGGGCGGCCTGGATGACCGCCGCGTGGTTGTCCGGTTGTCTGGAAACCTGCCACCGGCACCGGTGGCAGAACGGGCCGCCGAAGAATCGGGCAGCCCGTCCGAGTGGTTGATGTATCCTACGTGCCCGGTCATGCCAAGAGCGTGGCGCTGCGGCCGGTCCGGCATGGGGCGCAGTCAGGGCCTTGTGGAACCGGGCTCCAGGAGAAGGCTCAGGGCCGCGATCTTGCCCGCTACGTCATGCGCCCCCACAATTTCCGTGACCAGGGCGACGCACCGGGCGCCGCGGGCGGCCACATCGTCCAGGTTGTGCTCCTTGATGCCGCCGATGGCCACGAAGGGCAGGTCGATCTCGCGCACCACGTACTCCAGGTAGGACAGGCCCACGGGGGCGCAGACGTCGTCCTTGGTCTGCGTTGCGTGAATGGGGCCTACACCGATGTAATCCACTCCGGCGGTCACGGCCGCCCGGGCCTGCTGCGGCGAGTGGGTGGAGAGTCCGATGGCCCTGTCCGGGCCGACCAGGGAGCGCACGGCCGCCACGGGCAGGTCCTCCTGGCCGACATGCACGCCGTCGGCGTCCACGAGCAGGGCCAGGTCGATGTCGTCGTTGACGATGAAGGCCGCGCCGTGCTCGCGGGTCATGGCCCGCAGGAGCAGGCACTCCTCGTACTTGGCGCCCATCTTCTTCGTCTTCTCCCGATACTGGATAATGCGGACGCCCGCATCGAGCATGGCCCCGACGACCTCCGGGTTGGAGCGTCCCAGGGAGAATTTTTCCGCGGTCAGACCGTACAGGCCGCCCCGGTGGATGAGGTCCGTGACAAGGGTGCGTCCGTTCATGATCCGTTCTCCGTGTAGAGGGTGAGGAAATGGTCGAGCACGACGTCGGCCTGCATGGCCGCGGCCATGCCCACGCAAGGTGAGAGGGGGGGAGTGAGCGCGTCGCAGGGCGTGGCCATATCGCCCACGATGACGAGGTTCGGGAGGGGGCGGATCAGGCGCATGCGCCCTGCGCAGCCAGATCCGCCGATCCCGGAGGCCCCGACCACCAGGCACCCGGCGGGCGCGAGGGTTTCGACGATGAGCTTCTTGGTGTGCGCGCCATCCACGGCTTCGAGCACGGCATGGCACGAGGCAAACAGGGCGGAAATGGTCTCCGCGTCCACCTTCAGGTGGTGGGTCTCGATCCGGGCGTCGGGGTTGACGGCCAGCAGGTTGGCCTTCAGGGCCTGGACCTTGGTCAGACCGACCTGGTCGAGGGCGAAGTGCTGCCGGTTCAGGTTGGACGGTTCCACGGTGTCCGCATCGGCCAGGATCAGGTCCGAAAAGCCCGAGCGCACCAGATGCATGGCGCAGTTGGAGCCCAGACCGCCTGCACCGATGATGCCGACGCGCACGTTGCGCAGGCTCTCCAGGAAGCCCGCGTCCAGGTAGCGCAGCAAACCCTGCTCAAAGGCGTTCACGCGCTTGCCTCCAGGGGTTCCCAGTCCTTGAAGACGGGCTGATAGCCCTGGTCGCGGAGCATGTCGCAGACTTCGGCCACGCTGCGTGCGTCCGAGATTTCGAACTGCCCCGTGGAGGCGGCCTTGGCGTGCCCGCCCACGGCGGTGCTGACCCCGGCGGACATGCGCGTCACGCCCAGGGGCAGGATGTTGTTTCGGAAGGCCGGTGTCTCGCGGGTGGAGATGGTGATGGACAGGCGCGGCTGGAAGATGCGCAGGGCGGTCATGGCCTGGACCAGCTCCCGGTCCGAGACGGGACGGGCAGGTTGGAAATGTCCGGCGTGGGGGCGCATGCGCGGCAGGGACACGGCCACGTCCACCCCTGGATAATGCTGGGCCAGCCAGGCGGCGTGCATGCCTGTGGCGAAGATTTCCCGGCGCCAGTCGGACAAGCCCAGGAGCGCTCCGATGTTGACCACGCGCAGGCCAGCCTCGGCCCCGCGCATGGGGGTGTCCAGGCGGAAGGCGTAGTCGCGTTTGGGCCCTGCGGGATGGAGCGTGGCGTAGAGGTCCGGGTCGTAGGTCTCCTGGAAGACCGTCAGCCCGTCAACGCCTGCCGCGGCCAGGCGCGCGTAATCGCGGGTTTCCATGGGGAAGACTTCCAGGGAGATGGACGGGAAGAGGGGCCGCAGGGTTCGCACGCAGTCCTCCAGATAGTCCACGCCGGCCATTTTCGGGGATTCGCCCGTCAGGAGCAGCAGGTGCCCCAGGCCCGTGGCCGCGATGGCTTCACCCTCGGCCCGCACTTCGTTCATGTCCAGCCGGGAGCGCGGGATGTGGTTGGGCGCGGCGAACCCGCAGTAGCGGCAGTGGTTGGCACAGTGGTTGGAGACATAGAGGGGGGTGAACAGGCCCATGGTCCGGCCGAAATGACGAAGGGTCAGGTCGTGGGCGCGCCGGGCCATGAGTTCCAGGTGCTCCCCGGCCGCCGGGGAGAGCAGGGCCAGAAAGTCGTCGGCGTCAGGAGTCCTGCTCTCCATGGCTCGCAGGGCGTCATTTTCGTTCACGGCGGCCAGGTCTTCCTCCAGGGGCGCGTGGAAAATGCGCATGGCTTCGGGCAGAAAGCTCACGCAGCACCTCCCTGTTCGTCCAGGAAGCCCGTCAGGGGCGAGGAGGCTTGGGCCATGGTTGAGACGGCGCCCGGTCCGGCCAGAAAGGCTTCGCGTCCGGCTGCCACAGCCCGGCCGAAGGCCCGGCCCATGCGTGTCGGGTTCGCAGCCGTGGCGATGGCCGTGTTGACCAGGCAGGCGGCCGCGCCCATCTCCATGGCCTGGCAGGCCTGGCTGGGCGTGCCGATACCGGCGTCGACGATGACGGGCAGGTCCATCTCCTCGATGAGGATGCGGATCATCTCCTCGGTTCTGAGCCCCCGGTTGGTGCCGATGGGAGCGCCCAGAGGCATGACGGCCGCGGCTCCGGCATCGGCCAGGGAGCGGGCTACATAGAGGTCCGGGTTCATGTACGGCAGAACCGTGAAGCCTTCCCTGGCCAGCACTTCCGTAGCCTTGGCCGTCTCGTACCCATCGGGCAGGAGGTGGCGGTTGTCGGAGATGACCTCGATCTTGATCCAGTCCCCGCAGCCCATGGCCCGCGCCAGGCGGGCGATGCGCACGGCTTCGTCTGCGGTGCGCGCGCCCGAGGTGTTGGGCAGCAGGACCATGTGCCCGGGGATGTGACGCATGACGTTGTCGGCCCGGCCTTCCAGGTCCACGCGGCGCAGGGCCACGGTGATGACCTGGGAGCCCGAGGCTTCGCAGACCGCAGGGATGAGGGCGTCGTCGCCGTACTTGCCGGTGCCCGTGAAGAGGCGGCTGGTCAGGCGTTTGCCGCCGAGTTCGAAAATATCGGTATGTTCCATGATGGTTCTCGCTGCTGTGGGGTGAAGAAGTGTGCTGGATCGGGACGCCGGCCGCGTCTCAGCCGCCGCCGACGAAGCTCAGGAGTTCGAGACGGTCCCCGGCGTTCAGGGACGTCCTGGCGAAACTGGCCCCGGGAACGATGTCGCGGTTGAGTTCCGCCACGACCACGGACGGGTCGAGGTTCATGTCCAGGACGAGGTCGTGAAGGGTCCGACCGGGCGCGACGTCGCGTTCCTGGCCGTTGACGGTGATGAGCATGGCTGCCTCCGTGATTTCGGTGCAAGCCGGGGAAAAAGAAAAACCGCGCCGGATGGGCGCGGTTCGTGTGTGCAATGGCTCTTGAACCAGCTTTCCTCCGGCAGCATGAACTGCGTCAGGTTCAAAGGGTCGGGATCGAATCCCCTCTCAGCCCCTGCGGGCTCCCCCAGCTTGTTGCGGCGGTTTGTACGGTCCCCGGGCGATTTTGTAAAGCTTCCGGTCGGTTCAGCCGGCCAGGCCGAGAAGGCTGTACAGGTAGAAGCTCGCCCCTGCGATGAGGGCCGAGGCCGGGATGGTCAGGATCCAGGCCACCACCAGGTTGCCGGCGATGCCCCAGCGCACGGCCGAGAGGCGCTTGGTCGAGCCCACGCCGAAGACGCAGGCGCTGATGGTGTGGGTGGTGGAAATGGGGGCGCCAAACATGGACGCTCCGGTGATGACCATGGCCGCTGAGGTTTCCGCCGCGAATCCGTGGACCGGTTCGAGTTTGAAGATGCGGTGCCCCATGGTCTTGACGATTTTCCAGCCGCCCAGGGCCGTGCCCAGGGCCATGGCCGAGGCGCAGGCCAGTTTGACCCAGAGGGGTACGTGGATGGTGTCGATGCGGTGAAAGAGGAAAAGGGCCAGGGTGATGACGCCCATGGTCTTCTGGGCGTCGTTGAGGCCGTGGCTCGTGGCCATGAAGGCGGAAGAGAGAATCTGCAGCTTTTCGAACCAGCGTGACACGGTGCGCCGGTTGGCTCGCCAGAAGGCCAGCATGATCAGGGTCATGACCGCGTAGCTGACGCAGAATCCCGCCAGGGGCGAGGCCACCAGGGGAATCAGGACCTTTTTTGCAATGGAGACACCGTTCAGGCTGGATATTCCGGCGTGGCAGACGGCCGCGCCCATGAGTCCGCCGATGAGTGCGTGCGACGACGACGAGGGAATGCCGAAATACCAGGTGATGAGGTTCCAGGCGATGGCGCCCGTCAGGGCGGCCAGCACCAGAATCTGGCTGCCCGTGACCATGTCCGTGTTCACGATGCCCGATCCGAGTGTGTGGGCCACCTCTTCGCCCAGGAGTGCGCCGACGAGGTTCAGGCTGGCGGCCATGGCCACCGCGGCTTTGGGGGACATGACCTTGGTCGAGACCACGGTGGCGATGGCGTTGGCGCAGTCGTGGGCTCCGTTGGTGAAGTCGAAGACCAGGGCCACCAGGATGATGAGGACGAGAAGCAGCGGCAGGTCAGGCATTTTTCAGCACCACTTCCTCGATGACGTCGGCCAGGTCGTCCACCCGCTCAAAGGCCATCTCGAAGCGGTCGTAGACCTGGGTCCAGCGCATGATGTCGATGACCGCCACGGTGTCTTCGAGTGCCACGTCATGCAGTTCGGCCAGGCCCGTGGAGAAGAGCATCTCGCATTCGATCTTGAGTCCTTTGATTTTGTGCATGGGCGTGGTCACGTCGCGCTTGCCCTCAAGACAGCTGATCATGTCGCCGGTCAGGGCCGCCATGGCCAAAATCTTGTGGGCCATCTTGCGGGCCGGGAAGCGGACGTGATCGAAGCCGAAAAGGCGCATGCGTGAAGCGATGGACTTGATCAGGTTGATGGCGTCCTCCTGGGTCAGGTTCAGCCTGTAGATGTCTTCGCGGTCGATGGGGGTGATGAAGGTCTGGGAGAGCAGGTGGGCAATTTCACGGCAGAGGGTGTCGCCGTCGGCTTCAATGAGGGTCACTGTCTTGCATGCGGCGTCAACGCACGTGCAGTCGTCCATGATTCTGGTCAGCTGCAGGGCCGATTCGTTCAAGATTGCATTTTGCCGGTTGAGGAGCTCGAAGAAGTGGATGTTCTTGGGGAAAATGGAAAAAGCCATGTGCGTGCACTCCGGCGTTGTGGATTGGGACGCGGGTGTCGATCCGGGTCAAGGACCGAGCCGGCGCAGAGCCGTTCAGCGCGGGCGCACGCAGTGGTCCGCCCTCAAATGCGCAGGACATTAGCCCGTCTCTCTGACGGGCGCAACGATTCTGTGACAGACCTGTCATTTTTTCGGAATTGGCGGAACATCGTGATAGAGGGCGTTGTGACGGATGTCAGGGGAAGAGGGCGGACACGGGACTTCCCCTGTCCGCCCGATTTCTATTTGAGGTATTCGTAGCGCTTGGTGACGCGGTCCGACAGCTGGGCGTAGGCAAACCCGGCCTGGCGGGCCTTGGCAAAGCGTTCCTCGGCCTCCTGGCTGCACAGGTCGCAGCCCTGGACGGGCACGTGCAGGCCCAGACAGCGGGGGGTGTGCGCGGTCTCGCTCTCGGTGATGAGCAGGCCAGGGCAGTGCGGGCAGTCCTTGAGGCGTTCGACCTGGGTCTCGGTGATGTCGTCGGTGTCGTAGTAGATGGAACGGCGGCGAACGAAGTAGCCTCCCTCGCGCACGGCTTCCGACGGCCTGGGGTTGAAGTAGACCTCGGGGAGCTGGTCGCACAGGGCCGAGAGGTAGTCCATGGTGGACTTCTGTTCGCGGATCTTCTCGCGGTCGAGCTCGGGTTCCTGTACGGCCGAGAAGTCCACCCCGGCCATGGCCAGTGTGATGCCCAGGTTCACATAGGGCAGGGCCCCCTTGATGGCGTAGCCGCCTTCGAGGACCGCGATGTCCGGTTTAAGCATTTCCGTCAGCCGTGCATAGCCCTGGGCCGTGAAGTTCATGTTGGTGATGGGGTCCGAGAAGTGATTGTCCTGGCCCGCGGAGTTGATGATCAGATCGGGTTTGAAGTGGTCCAGGATGGGCAGGACGATGCGTTCGACGGTCATGAGGTAGCCGTCGTCGGACGTACGCGGCGGCATGGGCACGTTGATGGTCCGTCCCAGAGCTTTGGGACCGCCGGCTTCCGACGGGAAACCAGTGCCGGGGAACAGGGTCCGTCCGTCCTGATGCAGGGAGATGAAGAGCACGTCAGGATCATGCCAGTAGATGTCCTGGGTGCCGTCCCCGTGATGGCAGTCCGTGTCGATGACGGCCACGCGCAGGTTGCCGTAGTTTTCGCGAATCCATTCGATCATCACGGCTTCGATGTTCACGTTGCAGAAGCCGCGGCTGCCGTGGACCGTGCGCATGGCGTGGTGCCCGGGGGGGCGGACCACGGCGAAGGCGCGCCGCCGCTCTTTTTCCATGACCAGCTGCGCGGCCCGGATCACGCCGCCGGCGGAGATGAAATGGGAGTCCGTGCAGACGGACTGCACGTTGGGGAAACAGAAGTGGGGCCTCAGGATGTCCTTCTCCTCGGCGATCAGGGGGCGGTATTCGCGGATGCCCTCGATGTCGAAGATGCCTTCTTCCCTGAATTGGTCCTGGGTGTAGAGGAGGCGCTCTTCACGCTCGGGATGGGTCGGGGAGATGGCCCAGTCGAAGGCCGGGAAGAATATGATGCCGAGGTTTGATTTTGCTGTGAGCATGGTCCCTCCGTTCAGGATTCCAGGGTGGTGATGACGCCGGGCCGCATCTGGCAGCGCACGCGGATGTTGCGCCCGATGGTGTAGTAGCCTTCGACCATGTTGAAGGCGTCGGCCTGGATGACCTGGATGTCGCCTTTTTCGGCCGGGATGCCCTGCCGGTCCAGCTCCTCGCGCAGCATGGTTGTGGCGTCGTGCACGGCCTCGTCCAGGGTGTAGGTGCGTTTGACGGTCTTGTGGATGCCCAGGCCCGGCACCGTGAAGCTGCCCCGGGAGGTGTCCACGGTCAGGACCAGGGACTGGGTCGGACGCGTCAGGCAGGCACCGATGGCGTTGGCAACCTGGGCGTGCTTCGGAGCGGTCACAGGCAGACCGAAGGTCTCCTCCAGCAGAGGAGCCATGGCTTCGGCCGGGCCGCCGATGACGAGGATGCGCTTGGGCTGGACTGTCCGGTCCTCGAGAATTTCCTGGATGGTGTAGACCGGGCGGGAGTTGATGGCGTCCAGGAAGGCGTCGACCTTGCGCCTGATAAGGGACATGGCCTGGTTCACGGCCTGTTCTGCGCACTCGCGGGCCGAGAGGCCCTGGATCATGGCCACTTCCTTGATGCCCTTGGCCGAGCGCTCGCGGTCGCCGAAGGACGCGTGTCCCAGGACGTTCATGGCGTCCATGAGGGCCGGGGCCGGGCCACCGGCGG
>CAZQYA010000035.1:0-22233 GCA_964597325.1 uncultured Desulfovibrionaceae bacterium | reverse complement strand
CTCGACCAGCACGGCGATGTGTCCGGGCAGGAGCCGGTTGTCCCCAATGCGCACGTCTCCCTGGGCGGCCCCGCGCAGGAGGCGGCTGATCTCCGCGGCCACGGCCCGGCAGATGCGCGGCGAGAGCGTCCCCTTGGCCAGGGGCTTGCCTTCGCTCGCGGCGTGCCAGACGACCATGGGCGCGGGCGTGCTGCCGCCTTCCGTGAACCGGTCGTGCGTCCGGTCCGGGGCCATGACGTCGGCGTAGTCGATGCCTGGGGTCAAAAACGGGTTCCGGGGCCTGGAGAAGACGCGGTTCACGGCCTCGATAAGTTCCGGCGTGGAGCGGTAATTGACGCCCAGGGTGCGGCTGCGCTCGCAGCTTTCGGCCGCCTGGAGATAGGTGTGCAGGTCCGCGCCGCGGAAGGAATAGATGGCCTGCTTGGGGTCGCCGATGAGGAACAGGCAGCCGCCGGAGTCGGGTGCGGCGAACAGGGTGCGGAAGATGTCGTACTGCAGCCCGTCGGTGTCCTGGAACTCGTCGATGAGGGCCGCTTTGTACTGGGTGCGCGCCGCGGCCACCAGTTCCGGGCTGTCCAGGGCCGCGTGCATGCCGCGCAGCAGGTCGTCGAAGCCCATGACGTTGCGGCGCTCCTTGAGCTCATCCAGGCGTCCCGTGATGCCGGACAGGAACTCGTGGCGCAGGTGGATCACGAAAGGCTCCACGTCGTTCTTCAGGGCTTCTATCAGTTCGAGGAGTTCCCGGATGCTCTCGAAAAGAGGATGATCCGGCTCGTCGAAGGCCTGTTTGGTCATTTTGCGGATATACTCTGGGGTCAGTTCGCCGAGTGTTTTGAGCTGATCCCTGGCGTCGAGGCGGGGCGCGGCCAGAAAGGTTCGTGCCGCCTCCAGTCGTCCCGTGAGCTTCTCTGGGGAAAACATATTGGTTTTGAATGTTTGGGCTCTTTCCAGGAGCATCGTGCGCACCTCGTTCTCGGTCCTGTCCCAGGAGGCCCGGAGATGTTCGCAGGCGGTCTGCACCGCCTCGTCCAGCAGGGCCGGGTCGGGAGGGACGGTGTCGGGCACGATGCGGATGTCCTGGGCCAGGAAGGGCAGCTTGGCGAGTTCCGCGAGATGGTCCGGGGTCAGACGTGCGCGCGCTTCCGTGCCGGTCAGGCCGGCCAGGGGCATGACGCGGCTGCGCCAGAAATCCACGCCGGCCTGACGGCGCAGGTCCGACAGGTCGGGTTCGAGCTGCGTGTCGAACAGGGTGGAACACTCGAAACCGTTTCTGGTGAGCATGCGCTTGCAGAAGCCGTGGATGGTGAAGATCTGGGCCAGGTCGAAATTGCGCAGGGCCAGCTCCAGGCGGCGGGCGGCGTCCGTCCCCTCTCCCGTCTTCAGGATGTGCGCTTCCAGATCGTCGGCGGGCGGCCGTTCCCCGGCCAGGACCGGCCGCACTTCCGCCAGGCGGTCGCGGATCCGTCCGCGCAGCTCTTCCGTGGCCGCGTCCGTGAAGGTGACCACGAGGATCTGGTCCACGGTCAGGTTCCGTTCCAGGAGCAGGCGCACGAACAGGCCCGTCAGCGTATAGGTTTTGCCGGTGCCTGCGCTGGCCTCGATGAGGGTCGTGCCTTCAAGGGGGGCGGTGCTGAGGTTCATGGGCTGCTTCATGCCTGGCTCCCCAGGAGTGGCCCGTAAATGTGTTCGGCCGCGTCGGCGAAGTCTTCCCAGTCCGGTTCCCGGTCCCGGTAGAGGAAGGCCAGGTGCGGGTCGTCCCGTTCGGCGCTGGTGCCGAAGCCGCCGTCCCATTCGCGCAGGGCCGCGCTCAGGGCTTCGGGCCGCTCCTTGGGCTTTCGTCCCGTGAAGCGGGCCTTGGCAAAGGCCAGGGATGTTCGGGGGAAAAAGGGGATGGGGGCTTGCATGCCCCTTATGTACATGCCCAGAAGGTCCTGGAGTGTGCTTTGTGCGTCACGGGTTTCCGGGGCCTCGAAATCGTCCGCGGCACCGAGATGCACGGACCTGGCTTCGACGCCCGCTGCGGTGGCGGCCAGGTGGCGGATCCAGAGGCGGAGCATGTCCGGCCCCTTGGTCTTGGCGGGGCGGCAGGTCACGATGCGGTCGCCGTGGAGATCGATGCGGCCGGTAAGGGTCGCGCCACCAAGGGCAAGGCGCAGGTCGAGCCTCCTCGGCCTTTCGGTGCCGATGACGGCGCGGGCCCGGTCGGCCAGGGACTTGATTTTCGTGCAGAGTTCACGCCCCGCGTCGGCGCCGGCCGGTCCCGGGGGAAGAAGCTGCCATGCCGGAAGCAGTTCTTCCAGGTCCGCTTCGGGTTCGTTCAGAGCCCGATGGAGAAGCTGCTGCAACATGTCGTAGGCGTCGAAACCCGCAGGCGCCGTCAGGGGTTCCTCGTCCAGGAATTCATCCTCCCCGTCGTCTGGGTTGACGCGCAATGCGCGCAGCAGCTGGCGGCAGGGATGGGCCAGGAACCGGATAAGTTCCTCGATGTCGACTTCTGCCGGCGCGTTTTTGGAAGTGAGGGCGGCATGTTCCCCGGGGAAGAAGGGGGCGGGCGCGAGCCGGGCGAAAAGGGCTTCGGCCGCGTCGCGGTTCTGTCTCGAATAGGAAAAGAGCCGCGAGCCCACGGTGAAGTAGTCCGGGTGAAAGGCCTGCAGCCTGTGCCGGAAGACCAGGGCCTCGGACGGACTGTCGCCGCCTGAGGTGTACCTGCCGTCCAGGTAGTCCAGCAGTTCCGAGACCAGGACCGAGGGCGGGGCCTCGGCGTTGTCCGACTGGGACATGCCCGGGTAGGTCAGGACGAGGGTGTCGCGGGCCGAGATGATGCTCTCCAGGAACAGGTAGCGGTCGTCCTCGCGAAGGCTTCGGTCGCCGGTCCGGGGCCGGGCGGACATGAGGTCGAAGCCGGGGGGCGTGTCCTGGCGCGGGAAAGCCGTGCTGGTCAGGCCCGTCAGGCAGACCACCCGGAAGGGGATGGAGCGCATGGGCCTCAGGCCGCAGAAGGTCAGGCCCGAGGCCAAAAAGCCCGACTCGCCGCCGCTCTCGTCCAGCCGCTTGCGGATGAGGTAGAGCATGGTGCGCCCGTCGGCCTCGAAATCGCCCATGTCGCGGGTCAGGTCCGTTACGGTCCTGCGGATGGCCAGCAGGTGTTCGGCCTGGTCGCGGTCCAGGGGAAAGAAGGTGTCCAGGATCCACAGCAGGCAGTCCAGCCAGTCAGGCGGCGTGCGCGTGTCCCGCAGCCGGGTCCAGAGGGCGGCCAGGTCGTCGATCCAGGCGGTCAGGCGGCCAAGCAGCTCCTGATCGGACGCGCCGCGCAGGGGCAGCGGGGCGATGCCGTCCACCGGCTCGCCCTCCCCGGTCATGTAACCCAGGAACAGGCGCGAAAGGCCGCTCTCCCAGGTGTTCTGCCCGTAATCCCCGACGCCGGTCTGCTTGCGAAATTTTCTGTCCAGACCCCAGCGCACGCCCGAGGCCCTGACCCACTCCAGCACCCGCTGCGTTTCGGACGCGTCCAGGCCGAGACGTTGCCGCATGGGGGGCGCTTCGAGGAGGGCGCAGACGCGCGAAACCTCGAAACGGTGCTGGCCGAATTCCAGGAGCTCCAGGAAAAGGCGGATGGTCTCGGCGGCCCGGGTGGGTTTGCGGTCGGAGATGGAAAAGGGAACGCCTTCGCCGGACGTGCCGAACACGGCCTGGATGACCGGGGCGTAGGACTCGATGTCCGGGTTCATGACCAGGATGTCCTGGGGGGTGAGGGTCGGATCCTTGGTCAGCAGGTCCAGGATCAGATCTTTCAGGACCTCCATTTCCCGCAGGGGGCTGTGGCAGCAGTGGACCTGGATGGAGGTGTCGGTAAAGTCGGTTTTTTCGCCTTCAAGGTTCAGGTCCAGCAGGTCCGCCTGCAGTCGGCCGAGCATGATGGAGGAATCCGGGGCTTCGTACAACAGGCTTTCCTGGCTGTTCCTGTCCAGGAGCAGTTCCAGAAAATCCCGGCCGACTCCGCCGAGTCCGGCCAGGGGCGTCGCGTCCTCGGGACGTTCCTCCTCGGACGGATCCTGTCTGAGATAGGCCTTCCGCCGCTCCCGGTGCGTCATGAGATCGCCCCAGTATTTGCGGCAGGGGCTGAGCAGGAAGACGTGCACCTGACTGTGCCGGGACAGGGCCGAGAGCAGATCCAGATAAACGGGCGGCAGGGTGGGGATGCCGAATACGCAGACACGGGGCGGCAGTCCGGACAGCCCGCTGCCCCGTTCCAGCCGGGCGATCGCCCGCTTGAGCAGGGCTGCACGGTGGTCGCCGCCTGCGCTCCTGACCAGTTCGCCCCACAGCCGGGCCTGCCAGGCCTCGTTGGCGGCCTGGGCGGGCAGGGTGAAGTCGCCGCTCGGTTCTCCGGCCTCCCAGCGCTCGGACCAGGCCGGGCGGAATATGAGGTACTGGTCGAAATGGTAGGCGATGCGTTCGGCCAGCTGTACGGTCTTGAGCTGCGAGTCTTCGCGGATGTACCGCGCCAGGGGGGCGAATTCCGGCTCGTCCAGCAGGGGGCGCAGCAGGCGTTCGATGCTCCAGAGCATGCGCTCCTGGCTCAGGGGGTATTCCAGGGGGAGGTCGGCGAGGAGCGTCCGGCTGACCTCGTAGGCAAAGCCTACCGGAAAAGGGAATCTTACGCCCGCGCAGACCCCGTGCCAGCGGGCCAGCTGCATGGACACCCAGCGCTGCATGCCGCCGGACTGCACCAGGACCGTGTCCGGCTGCATGGGGTCGTCCAGCGGCGTGGCCAGAACCCTGGCCAGCAGTTCCGCCAGGGTTTCCAGCCGGTTGGATGCATGGAGAAGAAAGCCTTCCATAGACCTGCTAGGACGCCAGCCCCACTTCGGCCTCGATCCCCGTGATGGCGCCAATGGCCAGGGTCAGGAAGTCGCCCAGTTCCAGGCCGAGCTTTTCGCATTCTCTTATGGTGTCGCGACAGACCGAGGCGGCAAAGGCCTTGTCCTTCATTTTTTTCTTGAGGCTCTTGGCCTGCATGCCCTGCATGCGCGTGGGCCGGACCAGGGCGGCCGTGTGCACGAGGCCCGTGACGGTCTCGCCGCAGCGCAGGGCGTAGTCAAAGTCTGTCTGGGGCTGGTTGCCGTTCACTTCGTTGTGGCGGGCGATGGCCTGGACGGCTTCCTCGGGCAGCTTGCCGGAGAGGGTTTCGGCGGTCAGCAGGCCGTGCTTCTCGGGGGTGTCCTTGGTCTCTGGGTAGTCGAGGTCGTGCAGCAGGCCAGCCAGGCCCCAGACTTCCGGGTCCTGGCCAAGGCGTTCGGCCAGGGCGCGCATGACGGCTTCGGTCTCCAGGGCGTGGATGAGCAGGTGGTCGGGGGCGCTCGCCGTGATCATGGCGAGGGCTTCGGTGCGGTCGAGCATGGGTCCTCCTTGGTTTGGCAGGCAAAGAGTTCATGCATTTCCGCGGCGCGGTCAAGGATTCAGCAGCAGGAAGTTCCCCGCTTGCCGGGAAGCCAGGTCTGGATGATGTATTCTGCGCAGCCCACTCCGGGGGTGACGGTGATGGCCGAAGTCGGGCAGTTGAGGGCGCAGGCCCCGCACTCCATGCATGCCTCGTGGTCCAGAACTTTGGCCTTGCCGTCTCCCAGGGCGAAAATGCGGTGCGGGCAGACCGTGGCGCAGAGGCCGCAACCCACGCATTTGTCTTCGTCGTAGGCCAGGGTGGCCACATTTTCGAGATGTCGGAAGATTTTCACGTGTTCCTCACAAAAAATTGCCGGTTACAAAAACGATCGCCGCCAGTATCGTGCTGCCGGCCAGAATGGGGATGGCCCTGCGCATCTCCTTTTCCACTCCGGAGGGTGACGTATACGGTGTTGACCCGGTGAAATTGAGGGCCAGCCAGGATGCCAGTGACACGGTCCAGATTCCGGCGCCCGTGGTGGCGGCCCGGGAGAGTTGGGGGAAGATGGCTGGCAGGAGCACGGCCAGGGCCAGTCCCAGCCCTGCGCCGCCCAGGGAGAAGAGGCGCGTGCGCAGCGCAGGCAGGAGCAGGGGGAACAAAATCCCCCCGGCGGCCAGGCCAAGGCCTGTGGCGGTGGCGGCCAGGGCCCAGCGTTGCAGGATGATCTGCAGCGAGAATTCGGGGCCGATGAGGCTGAGCAGGGCCGCCGCCAGGATCGCCGTCAGGATCAGCTTCCATCCCAGCACAAGTTCCACCGGAGTGACTTCGGCCCGTTCCTTCAGACTGAACGTCACCGCGCGCATGGCTTCGTCGATGCCGTTGTCGAGGTAACGGGGAAGGTCTTCTGCGCGCACCGGCCCGAAAACCGCTTCGAAACCGCAGGTTTTGTGGATGTCGCGCGCCCTCACGCCGTTGGCCCCGAGCTGGGGCAGGATCAGGCGGCGGTGGCTGACCACGCGTTCCAGGCCCGCCTTTTTGACCTGCTCGCTGATGCCCGCCGCACTGAAGGTTCCCTTGCCGCCCGCGCACCAGACGTTGATGCCCTGCGTGTCGGTCACCAGCAGCCATACGTCGCGTCCGCGCAGGGCGAAACGGACCGTGTCGAAGGTCAGCTTGAAATTGGCCGTGACCATGACGGGCGCCCCGGCGTCGGGGGTGCCAATGGCGTAGAGGCCGGGATTAACCTTGTAGTTGTTGCGATCCAGTCCCAGGCGTGCCCGGCAGGTTCCGAGCCGGTCCCATGCGTCTGGCCGTGTCGCCACGCACGGCACGCGTCCGGCCAACGTGGCCAGGAAGCCGGTGACGTAAGGTTCAATGCGGTATCCCGCGAGATCGTCGACCCCTGCACGAGGGGACGGCGGGGGGCCTCAGCAGGGAGGCGCGCCGGAAACCGGCGAGTCTGGGCACGGGCCGCCGGGGGCGGGATTCGTGCAGGTTACCGGCGGAGCCATGGGAAATGGGTGCAGCGGTTCCATGGTTCACATCTCCTGGACGAGCTTCTTGAGTTCCGCCAGCCGCTCTTTGTCCGCGCAGTAGCAGATGCGTGGGCCTTCGATCTCTCCGCGGATGAGCCCCGCGTCCTTGAGCTGCTTGAGGTGCTGGCTGACCGTGGACTGGGCCAGGGGCAGGATGTTCACGATTTCGCCGCACACGCAGCGGTCGACCTGGAGCAGGTGCCTCAGGATGGCCACCCTGGCGGGGTTGCCCAGAGCCTTGCACAGGGCGGCGAGGGAATGGTCGTCGTTCATGCGATCTCCTATCGTATTTCGTAAAAATACGATAAGTGTTTTTTTCCGTCAACCCTTCGATCCATATTGAATTTTCTTCCCGCCAGGGGCATGATATCCGGACACATCTTGCGAGGAGGCACTATGCGCTGGAAACAATTCTTCACCCCGGTCGAGTCCATGAACCCTGACGAGGCCCGGGCCTATCTTGCGGGCAAGGACATGCAGGACCTGACCATTCTCGACGTGCGCCAGCCCGGCGAATACGAGGAGGGGCATATTCCCGGAGCCAAGCTCGTACCCATGCCCGTCCTGACGGACTCCCTGGACGAGATCGATCCTGAAAAGCCCGTCCTGGTCTACTGCGCCATCGGCGGCCGCAGCCGTGTCGCGGCCCAGACCCTGGCCGGCAAGGGATATGACCAGGTCATCAATCTCACGGGCGGGTTCAAGGCCTGGAACGGCCAGGCCGCCTATGGCTCCGAGGAAGAGGGCGTGGACCTTTTCGCGGAACTGGACACGGCCGAACAGATCCTGGCGACGGCCTATTCCCTGGAGGACGGTCTGCGCGATTTCTATCTGCGCATGTTGGAAAAGGTGTCCGACGAGAAGCTCAAGAGCGTCTTCAAGCTCCTGGCCGACATCGAAATCAAGCACAAGGACCGCCTCTTCGCCGAGTACACCCGGCTGACGGGCAAGGACGACCGCGGCGAGTTTGAATGTTCCTTTGTTACCCCCCTCATGGAAGGCGGCATGACCACCGAGGAGTACCTGGAACGCTTCAAGCCCGACATGGACAGCCCCGTGGAGGTGATCTCCATGGCCATGTCTATCGAGGCTCAGGCCCTGGACCTCTACATGCGCGCGGCCGCCTGGACCGTGAACGACGAGAACCGCGTTATCCTGGAACAGATCGCCAGCGAGGAGAAGACCCATCTGGAACGCCTGGGGCAGCTCCTCGACGAGATGTACGCCGAAGGCAAGGCCTGACAGGCCGCCCAAAAACGGCAATCTGTTGCGTCAGCGAAAAAATCCAGACCGCTTATGTATGCGAATACACTGCGCGGCCTGGATTTTTTCGCTTCCGTCACCTTACCATTTTTGAACGGCCTGCATATTTTGATTTTTTCAACAATCAGCTGACAGCAGCGGCACCCCGCCGAACCGAGGACCCGCACGAAGCCCAGGCTTGTTTCGTGCGGTTTTTTTGGCGGGTGCGTCCAGACCTGCAACAGCCTGAATTTTCATGAATATCTGCCTGCTCCAACTGTTTAGGAGAAGATTTGCGCACTATGTACGGTCTTTGCGCTCGTTTTTCGGACCTGGATGGTTATGATTCCGTATTTTTCGTCACGAGTCTTGTCCGTACAAAGCCTTAGATACGAAGCGTCGCTCAGGCACGACCTTTGCTTTAGTTCATGACAGAAGCGGCGGCGAACGCGCCGTCCGCCACCAGACTATGGGGGAATGTGTCATGAAGCAGATCTGTTACCTTTTCTGGCTTGCCGGGATGGCGACTCTCGTTGCTTATGGCTGGAGCGATAATATCCTGAATCAGGTATCCGAGGCAGTACGTTTCGTGGGGCAGCTTGTTGCCTTTGTGATCGTGTAACCCTCCTCTCGCGTATCCGCGGCCGGAAGGTACTGGCACCCTTCCGGCCGCGGGCCTTTCAGCACCGCGCACCGGTGCGCCTCCTGCCGGCCATCATTCTGTTTCAGCAGTAAGTTTAAATTGAATTCCGGACTGTTGCGGATACGTCGAGACGTTGTTGCGCTTCGGTCAGACCCGGGATAGGGCACGGCATGTCCGTTGTCGTCTACTCTCCCGAACTCGCCTCGTGGGTACGTTACGAGCATCCGCTCAAGGTGTTTCGTACCGCGTGCCATAACGAGGTTCTCCCGCTGCTGGAGCATCTCGAAAACGAGGTGGAGTGCCGGGGCCTGCACGCCGCGGGCTTTCTGGCCTACGAGGCCGCAGGGGCCTTTGACCGGGCCATGCCCCTTGCGACATGTGCTCCCTTTCCCCTGGCCTGGTTCGGTCTCTTCGAGCCGCCTCGTCCCATCCCCTTGCCGACGGAAGCGGTCCGTTTCGACCTGGACTGGATTCCGGAACTTGACCGCGACGGCCACGGCCGGGCCCTGGCACGCATCCGCGAATACCTGGCCGGGGGCGAAACCTACCAGGTCAATTTCACCCACCGCCTGCGGTCCGCTTTTGCCGGGGACCCGTGGAGGCTCTTCGCCGGTCTCGTCTCCAAACAGCCCACGCCCCACGGTGCCTTCGTGGACACGGGGGATTACGCCGTGTGCTGCGCCTCGCCCGAGATGTTTTTCGAGCGTCAGGGCGAGACGGTCCTGTCCCGTCCCATGAAGGGCACGGCACCCCGGGGGCGCTGGCCCGAAGAGGACCAGGCTTTGGCCGAGGGCCTCGCGGCCTCGGAAAAAGAGCGCGCCGAGAACGTCATGATCGTGGACATGGTGCGCAACGATCTGGGCCGTGTCTGCCTGCCCGGCAGCGTCCATGTGCCGGAACTCTTCCGCACCGAGCAATATCCTACCCTATGGCAGCTTACCTCACTGGTTCGCGGCCGCTGCGCCGAATCCACGACGCGTCTCATGGCCGCCCTGTTTCCCGCGGCGTCCATCACCGGCGCGCCCAAGGTCCGGACCATGGGCATCATCGGTGAACTCGAACCCTCGCCCCGCCGCATCTACACCGGCACCATCGGCGTCATGGAGCCGGGCCGCCGCGCGCGTTTCAACGTGGCCATCCGCACGGTCCTCGTGGACAAGGCCGCGGGCACGGCTGAATACGGTGTAGGCGGGGGCATTGTCTGGGATTCGGACCCGGATGCGGAATACCGCGAGACGCAGGTCAAGGCCCGCGTTCTCGGCCGCGCCGTCCCTGCCTTCTCCCTGATCGAGACCATGCGCCTGACAGCGGAAGACGGAATTCTTCTGCTGGACGAGCACATGGACAGGCTGACGCGCAGCGCCAGGTATTTCGGTTTCGTCCTGGATGCCGACGCATTGCGGGCGGAGCTGCTCCGCAACGGCGAGGAGGCCGGGGAATGTGTCCTGCGGCTGGTCCTCGAAAAGTCCGGGGCATGGTCCGTGGAGCGCCGCCGCCTGCCCGCGCCCGCGCCCTGCCGGGTGGCCGTGGCCATGACGCGGCTGGACTCGCGCGATCCCTTCCTGTTTCACAAGACCACGCGGCGCGGCGTCTAAGAGCGGGCTCTGGCGGGCATGTCGGGCGTGGATGATGTGCTGCTGGTCAACGAGAGGGGTGAGGTCACGGAAGGGACCATCGCCAACCTGGTGGCGGAACTGAACGGGGAAATGCTGACCCCGGCCCTGGACTGCGGCCTGCTGCCCGGGACCATGCGCAGTCGCCTGCTCAAGGAAGGCCGTGTCCGGGAAGGGATCATTCGGGTCGGGGAGTTGTCCCGGTGCACCGGGCTGTGGCTGGTCAACTCCGTGCGTGGGTGGCGCAGGGCCACCCTTGCGGAGTTCGTCGGGGAGAGGAGTTAGTCGCCTTCGGGGGCGCCGCGCTGGAACCAGGCCGCGGCCAGGCCCAGGGCCAGGAGGAGGCCGTCACGGACGATGTACCAGGTCATTTCGTCCGAGGTCGCCGGAGTCGAGGTGAAGCAGCCGCAGGACAGGTCGATGCCGCGCAGCTTCGCGCTGACCAGCGCCGCCATGAAAACGGCGAGCATGGTGTTGGCCAGGAAGAGGGTCGGCTTCATCCAGGCCCTGCACAGGAGCAGGGCGGCCACGACCAGTTCCAGCCAGGGCAGGGTCAGGGCCGTGAAGTTGATGAGGGCGTCCGGCAGGATCATGTAGGCGGCCACGCCGTCGGCAAAGGCCGCGGGGTCCAGGATCTTCTGCGGGGCTGCGGCCAGAAAGACGAGGGCCAGGGCGATGCGCGTGGTCTTGGCCAGGGATGCCGTGTTCATGAATGACCTCCGCCGTTTTCAGCCGCCGTGGGCAGGCCGTGTTCCTGCCACAGGGTCCATCCGTTTCTGAGTTCCCGTACGTTTTCCACACCTTCGACCCGCAGGGCCTCGGCCAGATCGCGGCTCAGGGTGCAGCGTTCGCCGTCGCAATAGGTGATGACCGTCATGCCGTCGAGCCCGTGCCGGATTTCATCCAGCCCTTGGGGGAAGGTCATGAGGGGCAGGGAAATGGCGCCCTGGACATGCCCGTCGGCATAGGACTGCGCGTCCCGCGCGTCGACGAAGAGGGCCCGCCCTTCGGCGAAGAGCGCTGCAGCATCCTCCAGGGAGATTTCCCTGGACAGGGCCGCGGCCACTTCGTCCGACATGTCGGTGGCGACCGGATCGGTCATGTTCGCGGCGGACTGGACGTCTTCTTCCAGACCCGGCTCCTCGGGAGCCGCCAGGGAAGCGTTGCCCGTCGTCGACGCGTTGAGCGTTTCGGAAGCGTTCGCCGCTGATGGCGCGTCTGTTGCCGGGGAGGCGTCGACCTCCAGGGAGGCGTTTTCTGCGGCGGATGCCGCCTGGGTATGATTCGATGCGGCGTCAACGCCGACCTGTTCGTGCTCTGTGGGCTCAGCGCCGTCCGTGCTCGCCGCCTCGGGGGCGGGCGCTGTCCGGGCCGGTGTTTCCCGGATCTGATCCAGGCGCAGGCCGTCGGGTCGGGTGGCGTTGAAGGCCAGGCCCAGCCCCACGGATACTCCCGCGATGACCAGGGTCCTGAGGATGAAACTCGTGGATGCTTTCATGCCGTGCTCCTGTTTGATTGGCCTGTTACCTACGGGGAGACGGCCTTCAATGCAAGGACGGGATCGTGCATCGAGCGTCGCGAAGGTCGCCGGGGCACTGCCGGAGGGATGGCATGTCTCCGCGGTGAATCGCTGACCTCAACGGACCTGCGCGATGACCCGTACGCGTTCGAATTCCTCGAAGAGCGTCCTTATGGCACCCTGCAAGGCGTCCAATGCGGGACCGCAGGCGTACCCCCGGCCGTCCCGGGCAGCGGCCTCCAGGTGCCTGGCCGCGTCCTGCAGAACTTCTGCGCCCAGGTTGGCTGCCGCACCCTTGATGCTGTGCGCGTGGGCGGTCACGACAGCCAATTCGCCGTCCATCACGGCCTGTTCAAGGATTTTCAGGCGGTTTTGCGCGTCGGTCATGAACCCGCCCAGGATGTCCCTGGCGAGCTCCTCGTCTTCCAGGATGCGGTCCATGAAGGCCCGCCTGTCCCAGATGCTTCGTTCCTCGCTGCCAGGTGGCAGGGCCGTGGCGGACGAGCCGCCGGGTCCTTCCTTTCCGGCCGGCAGCCAGGTGCACAGGGCCGTTGCCAGCTCCTGCAGGGAAATGGGTTTCGAGACATAGTCGTTCATGCCGGCTTTCATGCAGCGCTCCCGGTCGGAAGCCTGGACGTGGGCAGTCATGGCGATGACGGGGATGTCGTGGTCGAGGACGGAGCTGGCCGGATCGCGGATCAGACGGGTGCATTCCAGCCCGTCCATGACCGGCATCTGGATGTCCATGAGCACCAGGTCGTAGGACGTGCGCGACAGGATTTCCACGGCCTCGGCGCCGTTCCCCGCGATGTCCGTTTCGAGGCCGAAGTTGGCGAGGATGCCCATGGCGACCTGCTGGTTGGTGACGTTGTCCTCGACCATGAGAACACGGCAACCCCGGTCCGAAAAATCGGGGATGCCCGGGCGCGGGATTTTGGGTCTGCGTTCGGGGCTCACGGTGGCCGCACTGCCATGTTTTTTCGTGAGCGCGTTCAGACAGGCCAGGAGTTCGCCGTGGGAGACGGGCTTGTACAGGCTGGCCGAGAAGCCCGACTGGCTGTGACACCTGTCGTTGCCATGCCGCTTCAGCGACGTCATCAGGACCAGGCGCGTCGCCTGGAAGGCCGGTTCGGCGGAGACGGCCTTGCCGAAGGCCTCGCCATCCATGCCGGGCATGGATGCGTCCACGAAGACCAGTCGATAGGGATCGCCCTGGGCTGCCGCCTGCCTGAGCATGTCCAGGGCGGCCGGTCCGTTTCCGGCCTCCTCGGGCCGCATGCCCCAGGCCGTGAATCTGGCCAGCAGGTTTTCGCGGCTCGTGGTGTTGTCATCCACGACCAGAGCCCTGAGCCTTTGCAGGCCGACTGTACCCGGTTTGTCGATCGTCAGGGGCGTTGCGACCTGCATGGGGATGGTGAACCAGAAGGTCGACGTCTTCTCCGGGATGCTCTGCACTCCGATTTCGCCGCCCAGAAGTTCCACCAGACGCTTGGAGATGGCGAGCCCCAGGCCCGAACCGCCGAAGCGGCGGGTGATGGAGGCGTCGGCCTGGGAGAAATCCTGAAAAATTCGTTCCAGCCTGTCCGGCGCAATGCCTATGCCCGTATCCCGGATCGTGAAGAGCAGATTCACGGGCCGTGACCCGGGCTGGCCGGCTTCGACGTTCTGCGCGGCGCCGTCGGCCAGAGCCACGCGGATTTCGACCTCGCCATGCGCTGTGAATTTCAGGGCGTTTCCTGCCAGGTTGGTGATGAGCTGGCGCAGGAATCCGGGTTCTCCCGTGAACCGTTCGGGGACGTCCGGATCAGCGGAGCTGATCAGCTCAAGCTCTTTCTCGGCGGCCTTCACGGCCAGCATGGAGGCGATATCGTCCAGCATGGCGCGCAGGTCGAAGTCCAGGTTTTCCAGTTCGATGTTGCCGGATTCGATCCTGGACAGGTCGAGGATGTCGTTGACGACCTCCATGAGAGACTCGCCGCTGGTGCGCAGAGTCCTGACATACCGCCGCTGGGTATCGTCCAGCCGCGTCTCCTCCAGGAGGCCGGTCATGCCGATGACCCCGTTCAAGGGAGTGCGGATTTCATGACTCATCCTGGAGAGGAAGGCGTCCTTTTCCCGCGCGGCCTGTTCGGCCTTGAGGCGGGCGTTGTCCAGTTCGACGCTCTTGAGCTCCATCTGTTTTGCGAAGTCATGCAGCTTTTCCTCCGCCCGCCTGCGGTCGGAGATGTCCACGACGCACTCCAGAATCTTGCTGCGACCTTCGAATTCGATCCGCTTGACCTTCTTGATGACCCAGAGGCGGCTGCCGTCGCTGCGGAGCAAATCGCAGTGCGCGCTGTCCGCCGTCGGCATACTGCAGCCGCATGCCGTGTCGTCATGTTTCGCAGCGCAGAGCGTTTCACGACAGGAGTGGCCTATCAAATCTTCCGTGGGCGCGCCGAGCAGGCTCCCCAGATGTTCGTTGGCCCGTTCGATGATCCGGCTCTCCTCGTCGATGAGCGCCACGCCCATGGGCAGAATGTCCAGCAGGGTGCGCTGCAGGGCCTCGCGTTCCTGCATGGCCTTTGCCATATTGGTCTGCTCGGTGATGTCCTCGAGGGTTGCGATGGCGCCCGAGGGCGAACGGCCGGGAAGCAGGGGTTTGAAATTGGCGCGCAGAGTCCGCGTCACCCCACCCGTGACCGACGTGTATTCACCTTCGATGAAGGCCGGATGCCCTCCCAGGGCCCGCTGCAGGCCGGCCCGGGCGATGGGGGATTCCAGGCGCGTCGCGTCGAAACCGATCAGCTGGTCGCGGGAAGAACCCATGAGGGCGACCAGGGCGTCGTTGCAGTCCACAATGGTTCCATCGCTGTCGAAGAGGATCATGCCCAGGGGGGAGTTTTCGAAGATGATCCTGTGACGGCGTTCGCTGACGATCAGAGCCTCCTCGGCTTCCTTGCGCCGGGTGATGTCGGTCATGAATCCCTGGAAGAGGACGCCCCCTTCTCCATGGATCATCCGGACATTGCTTGAGATCCACATGACTGAGCCGTCGCGGCGTTTCATGCGTATTTCGTGGTCGGTGACCCGGCCCCTGGCGTTCAGGTTGCTGATGAATTCTTCCCGGTCGCGTGAGTCGATGTAGAGTTGCGCGGAGATGTTTTTGACAGAGGAGATCATGTTTTCGGGCGATGCATATCCGAACATGTCGGCCATGGCGGAGTTGACCGCCAGGAAGCGTCCCTGGGGCGTCGATGTGTAGACGCCGATGGGCGCGTTGGCCAGGACGTCGTCGCTGTCGAATCCCGGGTTGCGGTTCAGGCTTTCGCGGTCTGCGGGTGAAGGCGGATTCAGGATCATGTACTGCTCGTTGTGTCGTGTCGAAAGGCTGGCTGCCAGGGACCGGCGCTTGGGGCTTCCCTGTTTGAGGCTAAATTTTCACGTACGTGGCCGGCGCCAGCTGCTTCAGGGGCAACCCGGAGCCGGCCAGGCTTTCCGAGTGGCCGATGAGCAGATGCCCGCCGGGTTCAAGATGATTACAGAATTTTTGAACCAGTTCGTGCTGGGTCTTCTTGTCGAAATAGATCATGACGTTGCGACAGAAAATCAGGTCCATGGCTTCACGGAACTGGAAATCCTCCATGAAGTTGAGGCGCCGGAAACTGACCGTCCTGCGCAGTTCGGGGATGATTCGTACCAGCCGCTTGGACCTGTCCTTGCTGCGCAGCAGGTATTTGCGCCGGAATTCCACGGGAATCGTGGATGTCCTTTCCTCTTCGTACACAGCACGGGCCGCTTTGCGGAGGATGTCCGTGGAGATGTCCGTGGCCACGATGGAGAATTTCAAAGGGCTGACCCGCTCGTGGTAATCCATGAGGGTCATGGCCGTGGTATAGGGCTCCTCGCCCGACGAACAGCCGGCGTTCCAGACGGTGAACGTCCTGCCAGGCCGGCGTCTTTGCCACTGGGGCAGGATGTTCTGGGTCAGGAACTCGAAGTGTCTGGGCTCACGGAAGAAGCTCGTGGTGTTGGTGGTCACGGCGTCCACCATCTGGGGCAACTCCACCTCCAGTCCCTTGAGTGACTGGAGGTACTCCAGGTAATCGGCATAGGAGCGCATGTTCAGCGTGCGCAGTCGCCGCTGCAGCCGGGCCTGCAGCATGGTCTTCTTGGACTGCGTAATCTTGATTCCGAGTTCCGAATAGATGAACTCGCTGAACTGTTTCAGTTCGCGGTCCGTCATGAGCGGGGCGTGCTGGGCGCTTGGATCGTACATGGTTCAGGCGTTCAGGGCGGCGATGTCGAGGATCAGGGCCATGCTGCCGTCACCTTTGATGGTTGCGCCGGAAATGCCCTGGATGTCCTGATAGACCTTGCCCAGGCTTTTGATGACGGTCTGGTGCTCTCCGATGACGCGGTCCACGACGATGCCGATGCGGCTGTTCTGGGAGTTGCAGACCACGACCTGTTCGATTTGCGGCATCTCTCCGGGGATCTCGAAGTTCGTCCTCAGGCTGACGTAGGGCACCATCTGGCCGCGCAGGTTGATGAAGGCCGCGCGGTCCCGGTCCTGGCGGACGAGTTCCACGCACTCCTCCACGGCGGCCAGGGGCATGATGAAGAAGCTTTCGCCCACCTGAACCTGAAGCCCGTCGATGATGGCCAGGGTCAGGGGGATGCGCACGGATACCGTGGTCCCCTCTCCCGGGACGCTGTCCAGGGAGACGCGTCCGCGCAGGGCGTCGATATTGCGCTTGACCACGTCCATGCCCACGCCGCGGCCCGAAACGTTGGTGATTTTCGCGGCCGTGGAGAAGCCCGGGGCGAAGATGAGCATCAGGGAATCCTTGTCCGACAGGACCGCATCCTGGGAGATGAGCCCCTTTTCCACGGCCTTGGCGCGGACCCGCTCCGGGTCGATGCCGGCGCCGTCGTCGATGATGCGGATGAGCACTTCGCCGCCGGAATGTTCGGCCGAGAGCACGATGCGTCCTTCAGGATCCTTGCCCGCAGCCATGCGGGCTTCGGGGCTCTCGATGCCGTGGTCGATGCTGTTTCTGAGCAGGTGGACCAGCGGGTCGCTCAGGCGTTCGATGACGGTTTTGTCCAGTTCCGTTTCTTCACCGTGGGTTTCGAGCACAATGCGCTTGCCGAGTTCCTGGGACAGGTCCCGGACCAGACGCTTGAAACGACTGAAGGTCGTGCCGATGGGCAGCATGCGGATGCCCAGGGTGTTGTCGCGCAGTTCGTCCGAGAGGCGTTCGATCTCCTCGGAGATGGCCTGCAGCCTGGGGTCGTTCTGTTCGCTGGCGAACTGCGTCAGCCTGGCCTGGGCCGTGACCAGTTCGCCCACCAGGTCCACCAGGAAATCGAGCTTGTGCGCCGGTACGCGGATGCTCGACGCCTGAGGCTCGGCGCTGGCCGTTTGCTTGAGGCGTTTGACCTCCTGCTGCTCGGCCAGGGCCGCGTCCACCTGGCTGCGGCTGACGAGGCCCGCTTCGGACAGGAGCTGGCCGATGGGCTTGCGCTCCAGGAGAATGCGCTCCAGGGCGTCCTTGGTGATGTCGTTCTTCTCCACCAGGATCTGGCCGATGAGCTTGTAGGAATCCTCGTCGATGGACTGGCAGCTGCCCACCCTCTGGATGGTGATTTCGCTGTCCTCCTCCACGAAGATGAACACGTCGCGGATATCGTCCTCGCTGCCGGTGGTGGTCAGGATGACGTCCCACCAGACCATGCACTGCTCTGGGGCCAGGGACGCGAAGTCGGGTATGTCCCTGGTATGCATGATGACGTGGTGTTCCCCCATTTCACAGAGTTCCTCCAGGAGGGATCCGGGGTTCGTACCCGTCAGGAAAATGTTTCGGGGCGGCACGAAGCGGATGCGCCAGGTGGCCAGGCCTTCTTCCTGCGAGCATCCGGTTTCCTGGGTTTTTTCCGGGCGTGCTTCGGGTTCCTCGACGGCGGGGGTGAGCGCCTTGAGCCCGAGAATGACTTCCCGCGCCCGGTCCTCGCCGCCACGGTCCTCGCCTTCGAGCATGGCCAGAATGTGGTCCCTGGCAAGCAGCGTCAGGTCCAGAAGTTCCTTGGAGACGGCGATCTGGCCGTTGCGCGCCAGGTCGAAGACCGTTTCAACCTCGTGGGTGAAGGACGCGATATCCTCGAAACCGAACATGGCACCCGAGCCTTTGATGGTGTGCATGGCCCGGAAGACCCTGTTGACGACTTCGGAATTCTGAGGGTCTTCCTCCAGTTCGAGGAGGGAGGATTCCAGTTCACCGAGCAGTTCCAGGGCTTCTTCACGGAATGCCTGGCGATTGAGTTCTTCTCTGGACATGCGAGCTCCCGGTCGGAGGTTAACGAAGCAGTTTCTTTGCCACGGCCAGAAGCTGGTCGGGTTTGAAGGGTTTTACGATCCAGCCCGTGGCTCCGGCGGATTTGCCCGCCTCCTTCTTGTCGGCCTGGGATTCCGTGGTCAGCATGACCACCGGGACGAATTTATATTTGGCATTGGCCCGCACCGCCTTGATGAATTCGATGCCGTCCATGTTGGGCATGTTCAGGTCCGTCACGATCATGTCCACCGGGCCGGTAAGCTTGCCCAGGGCGTCCTTGCCGTCGCAGGCTTCGATGACCGTGTAGCCGGCATCCTTGAGGGTCAGGCTGACCATCTGCCGGACGCTTGCGGAGTCATCCACCGTCATGATTGTCTTGCTCATATGCCTTCTTCCTTGGTTTTCGTCGTAATGTCCTTGATGAGGCTGTCCGCGCCCAGGCTCGACGCGCATTGGAAAAAGCCGTCGGGCGGGGGGAGAAAGCCGATGTCGCGTTCAGTATTCTTCAGCAGGGCGTAGAGCATCTGGATGAAGGACAGGTCGAACCTGTCCGCTCCACGCAGGTCGAGGGTGAGGGGGCCGGGTTCGGCCAGCCTGGCGGATATGGCCGCATGGACCTGTTCGGAGTTGTCCAGGGTCAGGCTGCCCTCGAATCTGAGAATCGGGTGTTCGGGAGTGCCCTGGATTGTGCTCGAAAACATTTCTGACTCCTGGGGTTAGAAAAGTTCCACGTTGTCGCCGAGATCGTCATCGGGTTCGGTGTTGTCAGCATTTGTCCCTGTTTCGGCTTCCGGTTCGTCGAACAGCTCGACATTGTCGTCTCCGAAGAGTTCGACGTTGTCGTTTTCGAAGAGTTCGACGTCGTCATCCCCGAAGAGTTCGACATCGTCACCACCGGTATCCTCGTGTGCTCCGGCGTCGCCATGCCCGAGAATGGACTGGTGAATGAGTCTCTCGCTGTCCATGGTGTACCGGGAAAGTTGTTCCTTCAGCTTTTCAGGCTGACGTGCGGTGTCGAGTTGGTCGCACAGGGGGTCGAATGCTTTCTCCAAGGCGGAGATGTTGCCCTCCAGATCGATCAGTTGTTCCGATACCAGATCATGAAAATTGATGGAGGCCGTCAGGTCGCGGATATTGGATACGAGCTCCTCGGTCAGGTCGGAGAGATTGCCGATATCCCGTTTGAGTTCGTTGTCCAGGGTGGAGAGGTTGCCGAGGATGGATTCGAAGCGTTCCTGGATGCCGCCGACAACTTGGCTCACGTCGGAGGAGCGTGCGAGATCGGAGAGGCGGTTGGCCAGGTCGGAAATGCGGTTCAGAATTTCGGCCACTTCGCTCGTGCGGTTGCGGGCTTCCACCGAAAGGTTTTGGATTTCCATGGCGATGACGCCCAGGGTGCGCCCCTGTTCGCCGGTGTGGGCCGCCTTGACGCGTGCGTTCAGGGCGATGATCTCTATTTCCGCTCCGATGTCCTCGATGCCGCGTACGAAGGAGCTGACTGTGGAAATAGTTTCCGCCATTCCAGTCATGGTTCGCGATGTTTCTGCAACATGGTCGCTCGACGCGCGCATGGCTTCCGTAACCCGGGCGATCTGTCCGCCGATGGCGTCAAGGGTGGAGGGACCGCCCTGGTCCGCATAGGCGACGGAGGTGATCCTGTCGCCGAGGCCGCGGGTGCTCTGGGCGATGGAGTCCAGGTTGGCGATGAGGTCTTCCACCGCCGTGCGGAACGCCTCTTCGGACTGGCGCAGCAGGGGCGCCTGCAGGCGCAGGACATCCCGCGTCCAGGCGCCGAGTCCCAGGAGTTCGGTCTCTTCGGCGCGGCCGCGGATCTCCTCCTCGGCCTGCACGAGGATTTCTTCGACGTGTTCGACCTGCTGGCGGGTGATGTCGTGAAACTGGACCGAGGCGATGACATGCCCCATGTTCTTGGCCACATGGCGCGAGCCGTCCGCCAATTCCTTCACGAGGGATGTGGAGTTGGTGCGCATGGTTTCGAGTTCGGCAATGCTCGAAAAGAGATGTTCGAACATGTTCTCCACGAGTTTTTCCTGGCTGGCCAACTGCCGCCTGCTCCTTTCCTGCGCTCCGGAAACCTGGCTCATGAGCCGCGTCGAGTGCTCGGCGATTTTGGTCGTGTGCTCGTCGATGACGCTTCCCAGGGACCTGACGTCATCGGCCAGAGTGGTGAATCCGGCTCCGGAGGCGCCCAGGCGCGCGCTTTCGATGCGCGTCGTGATTTCGAGGACCTTCAGGGTCCGGACCAGTGTCTCGAAACGATTCATGGCCTGGCCCAGCGTCCGGATGAGTTGCAGGACTTCAGCCATGTCCTCCATCTGTTCCGTGGACGAGATCTTGCCGAATACGGATCTGGCCTCCGCCGCCTCTCGCTCCAGTTCGGCGATGGCTTTGTGCAGAGATCCTTCGCCTACGGACGAGGCCATGCCGGTGGCCGCCACGGAAAATTTTCCGGCCCGGGAGTTGATGTCGAAAATCGTGGTCCCAAGTCGAAGAAAATCCTCCTCGCGATCTTTGATCACGCAGGAGAGCCGGGGCAGCAGCGGGAGAATTCCCAGAGCGCAGTCCTCCAGGACCGCGGTGAGGGCTTCGTGGTGGGCGTATGTCTGGCTTTCGTTCGACATGGATACTTCCTTGTGGGTGCAGCGGGGCGGGGAAACCCGCCCCGCTGCTATCAGCTCGTGCTTTCCGATTCTTCAGGCGGAATGAGCGCCTGCAGTTCTTCCGGGGAGAAGACCTTGGCGATATCGAGGATCATGATGAACTCCTCGTCCTGTTTACCCATCCCCTTGATGAAATCCGCCCTGATGGATGTCCCCATGCGGGGCGGCGGGTTGATCTGATCACTCGACATTTCGAAGACTTCGCGAACGGAGTCAACGATGGCGCCCATGTAGCAGCTTTCGCCTTCGACTTCCACATCCACGATGATGATGCAGGTGTTCACCGTGTCCTTGACCTGCGGCATGTCGAATTTGATGCGCAGGTCCACCACGGGCACGGCATGGCCGCGCAGGTTGATGACGCCGCGCATGAAGGGCGGTGTCTTGGGGATGCGGGTTACGGGCACGAGTTCGATGACCTCGCGCACGGAACCCGTCTCCAGGGCGAAGACCTCTTCGCCGAGTCCGAATGTCAGGTATTGCTGTGTGATGTTTTCGCTCATGTTCGTTTCGCCCCCGCGTTAGAAGCGTTCGAATTCGTCGTCTTCATCGTCGCGTCCCATGTCCAGGGCCAGACCCGATGCGGCAGCCGTCTTTGCGGCCAGGGGCTTGGGTGACCTTTTGTCCTGCGGACCGCTTCTGCGTGCGGCCTGGCGCGTGACACGGGCCGCCGCCGCGCCGAGATGGAAGAAGGAGATGGTCGACTGGAGCTGTTCGGCCTGGCTGGACAGCTCTTCGGAGGTGGAGGCCATTTCCTCGGACGCCGAGGCGTTTTGCTGGATGACCTGGTCGAGCTGCTGCAGGGCCTTGTTGATCTGCTCGGCGCCGGCGTTCTGCTCGTTGGACGCTGCGGAGATTTCCTGGACCAGTTCGGCAGTACGCTGGATGTCCGGAACAAGCTTGGTCAGCATCTGTCCGGCCTGGTCGGCCACGGACACGGTGGAGGAGGACAGGTCGCTGATCTCGGCCGCGGCCGTGCCGCTGCGCTCGGCCAGCTTCCTGACCTCGGCCGCGACCACGGCGAAGCCCTTGCCGTGCTCGCCGGCACGGGCTGCCTCGATGGCGGCATTGAGAGCCAGGAGGTTGGTCTGCCTGGCAATCTCTTCGACGATGGATATCTTCTCGGCGATGTTCTTCATGGCGCCTACGGCCTGGACCACGGCCTGACCACCGGCCTCGGCGTCCTGGGCGGCCTTGAGGGCGATTTTTTCGGTCTGGGTGGCGTTGTCGGCGTTCTGGCGGATATTGGAGCCCATTTCCTCCATGCTGGAGGAGACTTCCTCCACGGAGGCCGCCTGTT
>CAZQYA010000034.1:5110-22290 GCA_964597325.1 uncultured Desulfovibrionaceae bacterium | reverse complement strand
AGATGGGCACGGCCCCTTCGGAATGCTCGGGGTTGATGCGTACGCCAAGCTCGATGTCCCGACCCAGACGCCCGGCTTCCTCGGCCACGAGACCCCGGAATTTCTCCAGTTGGAAGAAGGAGTTGAAGACGATGTGGTCGGCCGTGGCGCACAGGTCGAAGATGTCGGCCTGGGAGTAACCGGCCGCGAAGGCGTGCACCTCCCGCCCGAACTCCTCGCGACCGAGCCGGGCCTCATGGGGGGAACTGGCGCAGACGCCGTCCAGCACCTGACGGAGCATCGGAAAGACGCTCCACATGGCGAAACCTTTGAGCGCCAGCAGAATCTTGCAGCCCGTGCGCTCCTTGACTCCGGCCAGCACATCGAGGTTACGACGGATGAGCCCCAGGTCGACCACGAAGGAAGGCGTGGCAACCTGATGCGCATCGAACCGGTACGCGGTGCGGCCGTCCATCACAGGTCGACCACCACCCAGGGCAGCCCGTGGATGTTCAGCATCTCCATGAACGGATCGGGATCGAGCTGTTCCATGTTGAAGACGCCCTCGCCACGCCATGTGCCGGTCATCATCATCATGGCGCCGATCATGGCCGGCACGCCCGTGGTGTAGGAGATGGCCTGGGAGCCGACCTCGCGGTAGGCCTCCTCGTGGCTGCAGATGTTGTAGATGTAGGCCTTTCTTTCCTTGCCGTCCTTGACGCCCTTCATGACGCAGCCGATGCAGGTGCGGCCCTTGGTCAGGGGCCCCAGGGACCCGGGTTCGGGCAGCACGGACTTCAGGAACTGCAGAGGCACGATCTGCTGGCCCTGGTAGTTCACGGGCTCGATGGAGGTCATGCCGATGCCTTCCAGCACTTTCAGGTGGTTGAGATAATTCTGGGAGAAGGTCATCCAGAAGCGGGCGCGCTTGAGGCCCCGGATATTCTGCACCAGGGATTCGAGCTCCTCGTGGTACATGAGGTAGCAGTCCTTGGGGCCGATGCCTTCGGGAAAGTCATAGTTCATGCGCCAGGACAAGGGATCTGTCTCGACCCACTCGCCCCGCTCCCAGTAGCGGCCGCGCTGGGTGATCTCGCGGATGTTGATCTCGGGGTTGAAATTGGTGGCGAAGGGCTGTCCGTGGTCGCCCGCGTTGCAGTCGATGATATCCAGCTCGTGGATCTCGTCGAAGAGGTGCTTCTGGGCATAGGCGCAATACACGTTGGTCACACCGGGGTCGAAACCCGAGCCCAACAGCGCCATGAGACCCTTCTCCCTGAAGCGGTCCTGGTAGGCCCACTGCCACTTGTACTCGAACTTGGCCTCGTCCAGGGGCTCGTAATTGGCCGTGTCGAGGTAGTCCACGCCGGTTTCCAGACAGGCGTCCATGAGGGCCAGATCCTGGTAGGGCAGAGCCACGTTCAGAACCAGCTTCGGCTGAAACGATCTGATGAGAGCCACGGTCTCGGCCACGTTGTCGGCGTCGAGGGCGGCTGTCTGGATGGTGCGGCCGGTTCTCTCCTTCACCGACGCGGCGATGGCGTCGCACTTGGATTTGGTCCGACTGGCCAGCATGATCTCGGAAAAAACCTCGGGCACCTGGGCGCATTTGTGGGCGACCACATGGCCAACTCCGCCGGCGCCGATGATGAGCACTTTGGACATGGCAATCCTCCTTCAAGGAAAAGGAATGTTTTCAGGTTGCGAAGCAGAAGTTTACCGGGTTCCGCACGCATCGGGAGTATCCCAATCCCTGCCTTCGTTCAAATATGTGTATCCACGCAGACCCCTCTCGTAGGCGCGCATGATCATGAAACGCTCCTGGGGGCTGATCTTGCCCTCGCGCACGCCCTGTTCGGCCACCTTGCGGAAACTCTCCAGGACATGCTTGGGCTCGAACTCGACGTAGGACAGGACATCGGCGACACTGTCTCCTTCAAGTTCTCGGATGAAATCATAGGTGCCGTCCTCGTTGATGCGCACGCTGACCACGTTGGTGTCTCCAAAGAGATTGTGCAGATCACCCAGCGTTTCCTGATAGGCTCCGACCAGGAAAGCACCCAGGTGATAGGGCTCGCAGGGACGCACAGAGTGCAGCTCAAGGACGCGTTTGACCCCGTGAATGTCGATGAAGCTGTCCAGCTTGCCGTCGCTGTCACAGGTGATGTCGGCCAGAATGGCCTGCTCCACGGGATACTCATCCAACCGATGCAGGGGCATGATGGGAAAAAGATGGCCGATGGCCCAGGCATCGGGCAGGGACTGAAACACGCTCATGTTGCAGTAGTAGATGCTGGCCAGGGCCAGATCCACATCTTTGAGAGCCGAAGGCGGATTCTTCATCTCGGGCATCTTTTCGGCGATGGCGCGGATGACGGCCCAGAAAATGGTGTCGGACAGGGCGCGCTGACGCAGGCTGCACTGGCCCAGACGGAAGAGCTGCCGGATCTGGTCGCGGTAGTAGATGGCGTCGTTGTAGCACTCCTGCAGGTTCTTGAGGGACAGGGAGGTGTAGACCTCCAGCAGGTTGTGCACCGCCTCGGGGTCGTCCTCTTCCAGGGTCGTCGGGACCGTTCGGTTCTCAAGCCGGCTGACGTCGAGGACGTTGAAGAGCAGCACGGAGTAGTAGGCCACCGTGGCGCGGCCGGATTCGGTGATGATGTGCGGGTGCGGCAGCTCGTGCTCGTCCACCGTGGCCATGACCGACTCGACGATGTCCGTGCAGTACTCCTCCAGGGAATAGTTGCGACTGCTGGCGAAATTCGTATGGGAGCCGTCGTAGTCCACGGCCAGGCCGCCGCCCAAGTCCAGAAAGCCCATGGCGCAGCCTTCCTTGGCCAGTTCGGCGTACATGCGCGCCGCCTCATGAACGGCGGTACGGATATCGCGGATGTTGGGGATCTGGGAACCCAGGTGAAAATGCAGAAGCTGGACGCAGTCGAGCATGTCATGATCGCGCATGAGATCCAGCACGTCCACGACCTCGGCCGTGGACAGGCCGAAGATGGACAGATCGCCCGCAGATTCCGCCCAGTGGCCACCGGCCTGGGTCGAAACCTTGATGCGCACGCCGATACGAGGTCTGATTCCCAGAGCTCTGGCGCGGTCGAGAATAAGCGGCAGTTCGCTTGGCATCTCCAAGACCAGAAAGCACAGGAAACCCATCTTGCTGGCGTAGAGAGCCAGGTCAATGTAGTCCTTGTCCTTGTACCCGTTACAGATCAGGCAGGCCTTGGGATTCTTCAGGTAGGACAGCGCGGCGATAAGCTCGGCCTTGCTGCCGACCTCGAAGCCGTGGTTAAAACGGTCACCGACCTTGGAAATCTCCTCGAAGACCTGCTGCTGCTGATTGACCTTGACGGGATAGACGCCACGGAAATCTCCGTTGTACTGCAGTTCCTCGATGGACTTGGCAAAAGAGTTGTGCAGCAGGGAGAGCTGTGCATCGAGAAGATTCTCGATACGCAACAGAACCGGCATCCCCAGGCCGCGTTCCTGCAGGCCGCTGATGATAGACGGAAGGGGCACGCAGACATCCTTCCCCGGAAAGGGCGTAATGCCGAGCTTGCCATCAGGCGTGATCTTGAAATATCCACCGCCCCAGTTGTCCACGCCGTAGAGTTCCGCGGAACGTTCCACGGTCCATTTTTCGAGAGTCCGAGATCGCATCAGAATCCTCCACCAAGATGCCAAAAAGAATAGAGGCCAGGGTATCGTCCTGGCCTGTGCCCCCCTCTAAACGTGAGGGAACATGTCGTCAATACGACATTGGCGTGGCCAGGCATGGGAATATGACACCTGGCGGGAAAAAAGCTTGGCCAGACATGGGCGGGTACGCTATCACCCCTTTCCATTCCACGCTTGGGAGCTGACATGCCGCTTGCAGAAATTCTGGCCATCGCCGTAGCCCTCGCCATGGACGCCTTTGCCGTATCCATCGCCGCCGGCGTGGCCCTCAAGGTCGTCACCAGACGCCAGACATTCCGTCTGGCCTGGCACTTCGGTCTTTTTCAGGCCATGATGCCCGTCATTGGCTGGTTCGGCGGCTTTGCCGTGCGGGACTATTTCATGCGCTTCGGCCATTGGATCGCCTTCGCCCTTCTCCTCTATATCGGAGGACACATGCTCTGGGAAGGACTGAAGCACGACGAGGAGGCCGCCTGTCAGGACCCCACCGTTGGATCGCGTCTGATCATGCTCTCCGTGGCCACGAGCATCGACGCCCTGGCCGTGGGCTTTTCCCTGGCCATGCTCGGCACGCCGATCTGGTTTCCCGCCGGTGTCATCGGCGTGGTTGCCCTCCTCTTCACCGCTGCGGGACTGCATCTGGGCATGCTGCTGGGGTGCACGACCCGCCTGGGTCAATACGCGGAGGTGCTGGGAGGCATGGTGCTCATAGGCATCGGGGCGAAGATTCTCTGGCAGGCGCTGTAAAGAATAGGAGCTATAGGACCTAAGGGACGTATAGGACGCATAAAGCCAACGCCTCCTGCCTTTCCCACATAGGTCCCATAGGCCCCATACGTCCTATTCTCTCTTGAAATCCTTCCTGATCCTGCCCAGATCCCTCCTGTAGCCTTCGGCGTCGCCGTAATCAACAAACCGACCGTAGCGCGTGTGCGTGGTCTTCGGAAGACGCGAATGTCTGATGGGACACCAATACTGCTCGGTGCGGCCGGCAATCTCGCGCAGGTAGTCCATGAGCCCGTTGAAATACCCGCAATAGAGGCAGTTACACTTCTCCACCCAGTTCAAATACTTGAGCTTGTGCCGATCGAGAATGATGTAGTCGCTGCGCCTGACGCGCGGAATCCCGTACACCGGAAAACAGATGAGCTGGTAGAAGAACACGAAGAAATCCAGGGCCAGGGCCGGGAGCAGGGCGAACCAGATGACCGGGATGGTCAGAACCTTGAAGACGCCCGACTCGTAGACATACGAAGTCCACTTCGTGACCAGGGCCCGGTGCGCCTCCTGCACCTCGCGGCTGAAGCGAACTTTCTTCTTCTCCACCGTGTAGCGGAACTCGTCCTGCTTGGCCGCAAGCTCCCGGCGCAACTGCTGCTCGAACTCCTCCATCCTCTCGCGTACATCCCGAAACGTGTCTCTCATCATATCTCCCTGTTCGAGTTGTCCCTGACTCGAAACAGTCTATACCCCCGCATCGCACGCCACAACCACAAAGGCGGCTATGCAAGAGGCGTCGCCTATGATACGATCCGGCATCCTCTTTTCCATATTCCACTGCCCAAGGAGGCGCCCATGCATGGCTGGACCGGACGCATCCTCGACATCGACCTCTCGTCGATGCGGGTCCGCGACACAACGCTCCCGCGGGACCAGGCCGTGTCCTTCCTGGGTGGACGCGGACTCAATTCCAAAACGCTCTATGACCGCATCCCCCCAGGCCTGGACCCTTTGAGTCCCGAAAACGTCTACTGCATGGCCCCGGGCCCCCTTTCGGGAACGCTCCTCGGCATGACCAGCCGCCTCGAGGTCTCAACCCTGTCCCCCTACTCTGCCATCCTCGGCGACGGAAACGCAGGCGAACGTTTCGCCACGGTCATGAAGCGCGCCCGCGCCGACCAGATCATCATCACGGGCCAGGCCGCCTCGCCCGTCTACCTGCTCGTCACCCCGCAGTCCGCCGAACTCCTCGACGCCCGGGACCTGTGGGGCAAGGGCACCTGGGAGACCACGGACCTGCTCCTGGCCCGGCACGGCTCACGGGCCTCGGTGGCCTGCATCGGCCAGGGCGGAGAAAACCTGGTCCGTTTCGCCTCGACCATTGTGGACAAGTACGCCTCGGCCGCACGCGGCAGCGGGGCGGTCCTCGGCTCCAAACGCCTCAAGGCCGTTGTGGTCGCCGGCGACCATCCGGTCAGCCTGGCAGACCCGAAGAAATTCAAGGAACTGGCTCTGCTCGACCGCGAGTTTTTCGCCCAGGACGCCTTTCAGCAAAACGTCGCCAAAAAGTACGGGTCTCACCATGGCGTGACCAACTGGCGGCCAGGTTTCCGAAATTATGCCAAATATCTGGAACCGGACGAGATACCGCCGCAGCTGCGCCCGGAGGCGTGGAAAAGGCATGAGACCGGCAGGACGGGCTGCGGCAACTGCCCAGTTCGCTGCAAAAACGTCTACGAAATTCCCTCGGGTCCCAGAAAAGGCGAACACGGCGAAGCCCTCGAATACGAATCCATCTTCTGCATGGGCACCAACTGCGGAGTGACGGACCCCTCGGCCATCATGGAAATGAGCAACCTCGGCGACATCTACGGCATGGACGTCATCCCCCTGGGCAATGCCATGGCCCTGGCCAAGGACCTCTTCGCCCGAGGCCTGCTGACCCGGGAACAGACCGGCGGCCTGGACCTTTCCTGGGACAACGTGACCGACCAGGTGGAACTCGTACACCTCACGGCCCTGCGCCAAGGCTTCGGCAACCTGCTTGCCGAAGGCATGCTCTGCATGGCCAAGGCCCTCGGTCCCGAAGCCATGCGCTTCTGCTACCATGTCAAGGGATTGAGCCGCGGCCCCTACCCAGCCGGGCTGTTCGCCCTGGCCCATGCCACCTCCACCCGCGGCGCCGACCACCTGCGCGGCCGCAGCTGGGCCTACGGCGAAAACGACCCGGAACTGTACCCGAGGCTCCTGGAGTCGGGCACCATGCACGCGGACATGGACGACCCGGTACAGGCCATCATCCTGTCCCAAAGGGTCTGCACCCTGGCCGACAGCGTGGGGCGATGCAAGGGCGCGGTCAACTCCTGGGCCAATGCCCTGCCCCTGGCCTGGAAAACGCCCCTCTTCGAAGGACTCGGCGCCCTGCTGACCGCCGCCACGGGTGAGGATTTCAACGAATCAGGCCTCATCCGCGCGGCGGACCGCATCTACACCCTGGAGAAGGCCTTCAACGCCCGCCAGGGAATCACCAGCGCCCACGACTCCCTCCCTCTGAACCCCGACCATTTCACTCCCGAAGACATGGAGCGGGAACGGGCCACGCACAAAGACATGTTGCGGCGCTACTACCTGATGCAGGGCCAGGACCCCGAAACCGGAATCCCCACGGACGCTTGCATGAAAGGCCTCGGACTTGCCGCCGAAGCGAACAGGCTGCACGGGGCGGGACCATACCCTGAGTGGACCGGCCCGGCCCCATGGCCCCTTGAAAGCTATCCAAACGGAGGACTACGCGCATAAATCGGACGCAACGACACGGCTGCACTCCAACAGGCTGAAAAATGAGCCCATTCTTGCGTCACCAGAGGCGGGATGCTACGTTGCCGTGAGAATGACGCCCCACGAAACTCCTGGATAACCGGACGGTCCATGCGACTTTTTTATGCCCTCCTGCTCGGTCTGGTCCTGAGCTGCAATACCCTGGCCGCTCCGCCGCCGGATCTCACCGTCGAGGAACGCGCCTGGCTTGCCAAAAACGGAGACAACCTCGTCCTGTCCTTCGACCGGTCTTTTCCGCCCATCGAATTCCAAGACTCGGACGGCTCCTTCACGGGCATGAGTGCCGACATCATCCGACACATCGAGAAGAGCCTCGGCATCACCTTCCGCAAGGAGGCCAAACCCTGGGGTGACGTGCTGCTGGGCCTCGGAGACGGCAGCACGGCCATTGCTCCGGCCATCACCCCCACCAGGGAACGGCGGGCCAACATCATCTTCACTCCGTTCTACGTGCGTCTCCCCCTGGTCATCGTCACCTCCAGAGACGTGATGCAGAACCTGTCTCTCAACAACCTCGACGGGATGCGCGTGGCCGTGGTGCGTGGCTACGCATCCGGAGACGCCGTCCGGAACTGGAATCTGGGCCGGTACACCGTGGTGGAGGTGGACAGCATCCCGGAAGGACTGCGCATGGTTTCCTTCGGAACGGCCGACGCCTTCGTGGAAAACCTCGGAGTAACCGTATGGCACATCAGAAAGCAGGGACTCACCAATCTTCGCGTGGCAGGGGACCTCGGCTCGGAACAGGAACTCTGCATCGGCATCAGCCGCCACTACCCGCTGCTGGCCACGGCCGTGTCCAAAGCCCTGGCCTCGCTCCCGGAAAAGGAGATGCAGCGCATCACCGACCGCTGGATCAGGGTTCCCTCCTCCTTCTCTGACCCAGGACTGCGCAGAACGCTCTTCATCATCGCAGCCTCTGTCCTGGCCGTCCTGACCGTCCTTGCCGCCCTGGCCTGGATACTCCGGGCCAAACTGCGCAGAAAGGTCGCTGAACTGGAGCACGCGGAAGAAGCCCTCAAGGATCAGGTCGGCCGCTTCCGCCTGGCCATGGAAGCCACCCAGGCGGGATACTGGGAGTTCTTCCCGGCCGAGCAGCGCGAGGAACACAGCCCGGAATGGTCGTCCATGCTCGGCTACCCGGCGCGGCACCTCTCGGGCAGCCTCGACACCTGGAGCGATCTCATCCACCCCTCCGACCGCCAGGGTGCCGCAGAGATCTTCACGAATTACATCAACGACGGCGGCAAGGGGCTCTATGAAGCCGAATACCGCATGCGCGCGCAGGACGGCACCTGGCGCTGGATTCTGGCCAAGGGGAGGGCCGTGGCCTGGGACGACCAGGGACGCCCCGAGCGCATCATCGGTCTGAACATCGACATCCACAAGAGCAGGGAAACCCATGAGGCCATGCGGCGTTTCGAAAACCTGAACAGGGCGCTGCTTGAACAAACATCGCAATTCATCGGCCTGCTTGATCTGCGCGGCAGGCTGCTGACGACCAACCGCTCCTCCCTGGAGTGGGCCCGTACCGATGCTGAAGACGTCGTGGGCAAGCCCTTCTGGGAAGCCCCCTGGTGGCCGGACAGCGGCAAGGCCGAGGCCATGCTGAACATGGCCATCGAACGCGTCCAAACCGGCGAGACAGTGCGGCGGGAGATAGAACACGTCACACCCGAAGGAAAGATCGCGGTCTTCGATTTCACGGCATCTCCATTCCGCGACGATGACGGCAAGGTCGTCAACATCATCGTCGAGGGCCGCGACATCTCCGAAATCAAAGACAAGCAGCGCGCCGTGGAAGAGAGCGAGCGGCGTTTCAGAACCATCTTCGAAAACGCCCCCTACTCCATAGCCATCAACCGCCTCTCCGACGGCAGGTACATGGACGCCAACGCGGCATTTCTGAAGAAACGCGGACTGACCCGGGACGACCTCGACAACATTTCGGCCGAGGAAACCGGTTCCATCCCCGAAGAGGATCGCACCAGGATCCTGGAGACCGTCACGCGGCAAAAGAGCATTCTCAACCTGGAGACCCGGCTGCACCTGCCCGACGGGAGCGTCAGAAACGTCTTCTACTCGGGCGGCCTCATCACCCTGGGAGACGAAGACTGCATCCTGTCCATGACCGTGGACATCACGGACCTCAAGAAAACCCAGGACGCCCTCCGGCGCTCAGAGGAAATGTTCTCGCGTCTCTTCCACCTTTCCCCGGACATGATCACCCTGGCCCTGCAGAAGGACGGCACCCTCCTCGAAGTCAACGAGGCGTTCACCACCTTCACCGGCTTCACCCGGGAAGAGGCCCTCGGCAAAAGCACCCTGGATCTGGGCATGTTCGACATGCCCGCGCGCAGGGGCGAGTTCGCGGCCGTCCTCATGCGCCAGGGACATGTGGAGAACTTCGAATTCGACATCCGCCATCGCAACGGCGACATCCTGAACGCCTCGGCCTCAGCCAAGCTCATGACCATCGACGGCAGGCACTGCATCCTGGCCATCACCCGTGATGTCACCCAGATACGAATCATGCAGGAAACCATGGTCCAGTCCGAAAAGATGCTCTCCCTGGGCGGCATCGCAGCCGGCATTGCCCACGAGATCAACAACCCACTGGGCATCGTGCTCCAGGCTGTCCAGACCATTGCGCTGCGCACCAGGCCGGATTTCCCGCGAAATATCGATACGGCGAAAAAAATCGGCGTGGACCTCGAAATGGTCGACCGCTATCTCCGGGAACGCAAGGTCGACATCTTCATCCGCGACATCCAGGGAGCAGCCGTTCGCGCAGCAGAAATCATCCGCCACATGCTCGACTTCAGCCGCCGCAGCGAATCGCGCAGGTCCGTCTGCCACGTGGGGACTATCATCGAAAACGCCCTGCGACTGGCCTCCAGCGACTACGACCTGAAAAAAAATTACGACTTCAAATCCATCGAAATCATCCGTGACATTCCCGAAGACCTTCCGGCTGTGGAATGCACGGAAACCGAAATCGAGCAGGTCGTGCTGAACCTCCTGCGCAATGCGGCCCAGGCCATGGCCGACTCCGAACCGCCCACGTCGCAGCCTCGAATCGCCATCCGGGCCCGGGCCAAGGGGAAAAACATCATCATCGAGATCGAGGACAACGGCCCCGGCATACCTGAACAGCATATCAAGCGCATCTTCGAACCGTTTTTCACGACCAAATCCTCCGGTGCAGGCACGGGCCTGGGCCTTTCAGTATCCTATTTCATCGTGACCAAGGGGCATGGCGGCCAGATGCGGGTCGCCTGCCCGCCCAAGGGCGGAACCATCTTCATCATGGAACTTCCCGGCATCCGGGATGCCGGGGATACGCCCGCCGAACCCTGGACGAAAGGCGGCATTTCAACGTAACAACATCAAAAACCATGTCTTACAAGCTTGTATGCCACAACCGACGGAAGTACGTATGAACATACTGGTCATCGACGACGAAGAAGGTCTGCGCCGCTCCCTGTGCGCCTACCTGGAAGATCTGGGGTACGACGCCCTGGAAGCGGGCAACGGCCTTGAAGGCCTCGAAGTCATGCGCACGAGCATGGAGGCTCTGGCCGCCGTGATCGTGGACTTGAACATGCCGGTCCTCGACGGCTACGGATTTCTCCGACAGGCAAAGGAAGAAGCCCCGGAACTGCCCATTATCGTGCTTTCCGGCGTGGGCGTGGTCGACGACGCCCTGCAGGCCGTGCGGCTTGGCGCCTGGGACTTCCTGACCAAACCCCTGCACAATTTCAGCATCCTGGAGCATACTCTGGCCAAGGTCATGGAAAAGGCCAGGCTCATCCGGGAAAACAGGGAGTACCAGACCAACCTCGAAGAACTCGTGCTCCAGCGCACGGCCGAACTGGAACGCACCAGGCGCCAGATCATGCACCGTCTGAGCCGGGCCGCCGAATACAAGGACAACGAGACGGGGCACCACGTCATCCGTGTGGGCGAGATCGCGGCCGTCCTGGCCGAAGCCCTGGGCATGGACGAAACGAACTGCGCCAACCTGCGCGACTGCGCACCCCTGCACGACATCGGCAAAATCGGCGTGCCGGACGAGATTCTTCTCAAACCCGGCAAACTCGATCCCGCGGAATGGAAAGTCATGCAGCAGCACTGCATATTCGGCTGCGAAATTCTGGGACCGCTGACCAGCACGGAGGAAGCCCACGCCGGTTGCGAAGACTGGACCCGTAAAAGCGAGGACGGCAACGAACTGCTTGATCTGGCTCGCATGTTGGCGCTGCTCCACCATGAGCGTTGGGATGGCAGCGGCTATCCCTTCGGCCTTGCCGGAGAAAAAATTCCCATCAAGGCACGCATCGTGGCCGTGGTCGACACCTATGACGCCCTGGCCAGCGAACGGCCGTACAAGAAGGCCTTTCCCGAAGAAAAATGTCTGCAGATCATCGGAGAAAGCGCCGGATCCCACTTCGACCCCCAGGTGGTGGAAGTTTTTTTCCAGAATATCGAAAGAATCCGGAATATTCGCATGAAATGGCGGGACTAGTCCCGCCTCAACCCCCAAGAGTTCCATGAAGATCAACCAACTCCACATCAACAGGGATGGGAACTGGATCAAATGCTCCAGAGCCGAGCACGATCGTGCTGCAACCCTGGCCCTGGTGTTCTGGTCCGACGTGGACGACGACGAAGTCCGCGTCGCCGCCGAAAGGCTGAGCCAGACATGCGCGTCGCCCGTCATCGTGGGCTGCTCGTCGGGCGGTATCATCCAGGACAGGCTCCTCTTCGAGGAATCCATCAGCGCAACGCTCGTCACCTTCGAGCATACCCGTTTCGAAATCGTGAAAGGCATGGCCGCCGACCACATCGACAGCCACGCCCTGGGCGTGCACCTCGGCTCGTCCCTCCCCGTTCAGGAACTCAGGCATGTTTTTGTCCTGTCCGACGGACTGATCGTGAACGGCGATACCCTCTCGGCAGGGCTGGCCGAGGCGCTCCCCAACAATGTCGGCATCACCGGCGGGCTGGCCGCCGACGGCGAACGCTTCCAGCGCACCAGCCTGCTCCTCGGCACGGAAGTCTTCACGGGCGGCGTCATCTGCATCGGCTTCTATGGAGACAGGCTGCGCGTGGGCCAAGGCACCCAGGGCGGCTGGGAGCCCTTCGGCCCCGAACGGCTGGTCACGGAGTCCCGGGGCAACGTCCTGCTGAAGACGGACGGCGAATCCGTCCTGGACCTTTTCGAACGCTATCTGGGCAAACACGCCCACAACCTGCCGGCCAGCGGGCATCTTTTCCCCTTGAGTATGCGCAGGCAGGGTTCGAACACCTGGATCACGCGCACCATCCTGGGCGTGGACCGGGCGTCGGGGAGCCTGACCTTCGGCGGGGACATTCCCCAGGGGAGCACGGTGCGCCTCATGCGCGGCAAGGTCGACAACCTCCTTGACGGAGCTGAGGAGGCGGGACGGCTGGCGCACATGGAGAGCGGCGAATCCCTGGCCATCATCGTCAGCTGCGTCGGACGCAAGATGCTCCTGCGGCAGTTCACCGAAGAGGAGATCGACGCGGTGGCCGAAACCCTGGGTCGGGGTGTCGTCCTGACGGGCTTCTATTCCTACGGTGAGATCGCCAGCGGCAGGGACGGTGAATCCTGCAGCCTTCACAACCAGACCATGATGGTCACCGTGATGCAGGAGTCCGAATAGAAATGCACCGTCTTTTGCAACGCCAGCTCAAGCGGGCCAAGCTGACCGAAACGAATCTGTCCCACACGACGGATATCCTCGTACGCCTCGTCGACGAGGCCTACCAGCAGTTCGACGAGGAGCGGGAACTTCTCGACAGATCCCTGGACATCAGCTCAGCGGAACTCGTGCAGCGCAACGCGCTCATGCGCGCCGTGTTCATGGCCCTGCCCGACGTGTTCCTCTGGGTCTCGCGGGACGGGGTGATCAAGGACTGCCGCGGAGGCGTCCAGACCCTCTTCGGCCTCGAACCGGCCGGACTCTTTTCCAGACGGGTGACGGAAATCCCGGAAATCGCCGACCCGGAGACCTTTGCCGCCGCCATGAAAGAGATGGAGCGCACCCGGTTCTTCCAGACGGAATACGCCCTGAATTCCAATACGGACACGCGGTATTACGAAGCCCGCTTCGCCGATCTTGAACGAGGCCTGATCCTGATCCTCATCCGAGAAATCTCGGACCGCGTATCAGCCGAAGAGGCCCTGCGCGGAACGCAGCAGCGCCTGGACCACATCATCGAATTCCTGCCCGACCCAACGCTTGTCGTTGACAGCCAGCACCGCGTCATCGCCTGGAACAGAGCCATAGAAATCATGACAGGGCTGCCTAAAGAGCACATCCTCGGCAGGTCGGACTACGCCTACTCCGTGCCCTTTTACGGCCACCCCCGCCCCATCCTGCTGGACTTCATCGGCAAGGACCCGAGCCGGGACTACCCCATGTACCGACCCCACGACGACACGACCGAAGGGCTGGCCACGGAAGTCCATGTCCCGATGCTCTACGGCGGCCGCGGTGCCTTCGTCTGGGCCAAGGCCACCCCTCTCTACGACCGGGAAGGGAACATCGCCGGCGCCATCCAGACCATTCGGGACATCACCGACAAGAAACGCGCGGAACTGACCACCCAGGTTCTCTATCAGGTCTCCACCAGGGCCAATGCCCCCATGTCCGACGAGGAGCTCTTCGAAAGCGTCTTTGACATCCTCTCGGAACACATGGGGGCTCAAATCCTGCACGTGGCCCTCAAAGTCCGGGAAGGAGGCTTTCAAACCTACCCGTTCTTCCGGGACCAGGCCCTGGCCAGGAGCGAAACCCTCAAGGCCCTGACTGCCCTGGCCGCCCAGGCCCGCCAGGCCCCCTCCGCCGTGCTCGTCGATGCGGACGAAGGAAACGTCGCACCCCACGACGACGAATACCGGCACAAATGGTTTCTCTCCCCCCTGCGCTACGGCGAACAGGTTCTCGGCTCCGTGGTCATCCGCATTGCCGAGGACAACCTGCGCTTCGCGGCCCAGGACGCCCCGGTGCTCTCGTCCGTGGCCGACCACCTGGCCATGGCTGTATCGCGGAACGCCACCGAAAGGGCCCTGCGTGAAAGCGAGGAGAAACACCGTTCCATTTTCGAAAACGCCACCGAGGGCATCTTCCAGCTCTCCCTGGACCACGACCTGCTGAACGCGAACCCCGCCATGGCCCGCATCTTCGGCTATAAAAACGTCGAAAACCTCATGAACTCCGCCGATGCCTTCCTGCAACACGCGATGAATTCCCAGGATCGCATCCGCCTCCTGAGCAAAGTCCTGCAGCACAACTCCGTGCAGAACTTCGAGGTCGACACGGCGCGTCTTGACGGAAGCGGCATCTCGGTGGCCTTCAACGTGCGTACCGTACGACGCGCCGACGGTTCCATCATGCACCTCGAAGGCTCCGTGCACGACGTCACGCAGCGCAAGGAGGCCGAGCATCGGCTGGCCATCCAGAAAGGACTTTTTCAGCAGCTTTTCGACAACTCTCCCCAGGGGATTCTGCTCCTCGGCAAAGACGGAACGCCCACGGACTTAAACCCGAGCTTTACCAAGCTGTTCGGTTTCACCAAGAACGACCTGCACTCCCTCTTCGAGGTCCTGCTCCCGCCGGACAACCTGGAAGAGAGCTTCGCCTTTGTCTCCGCTGTGCTGGGAGGCACGCCCGTGAACACGGAAACCGAGCGCAGGACCAAGGACGGACAGACCATCCCCGTCTCCATGCTCGGGTACCCGTACGTGCTGGAAGGAACCATCGCCGGCGCGTTCTTCATCTTCGGCGACATCTCCGAACGAAAGCGGTACGAGGCGGAACTGACCCAGCAGGCCCTGCGCGACAATCTCACGGAGCTGCCCAACCGCGTCCTCTTCCTCGAACGCCTGAACCGCGCCATGACCCGCCAGCGCCGCAATCCCAACTACCGTTTCGCGGTGCTCATGATCGACCTGGACAGCTTCAAGCGCGTCAATGACACCCTCGGGCACCAGGCCGGCGACAGCCTGCTGCAGGGTGTGGCCAAGCGGCTCATGAGCTGCCTGCGCAACATGGACACGGTGGCCCGCATGGGCGGCGACGAGTTCGCCGTCCTGCTGGAGGATTTCCAGAACAACCAGGAGGCCATCGCCATCACGCGCCGTCTGATGGAGGCCATTCGGCACCCCATGATCATACAGGGTAACGACCTCCAGGTCAGCGCTTCCATCGGCGTGGTCCTGCAGACCACCCGCTACTCCTCCCCCAACGAACTGCTGCGTGACGCAGACATCAGCATGTACAGGTCCAAGGAACTCGGGAAAAACCAATTCAAGGTCTTCAGCAAAAGCATGTTCGATCATGTCGTGCGCACCGTGCAGCTGGAAAACGACCTGCGCGTGGCCCTGACCGAAGAGGAATTCGAACTCCATTTCCAGCCGATCTACGCCATGCCCGAGACCCGCCTGAGCGGTTTCGAGGCTCTGCTGCGCTGGAATCACCCGGAACGGGGCATGCTGGCCCCGGGGGCCTTCATCCATGTTGCCGAGGAGGCCGGTCTGATTACCGAAGTGGGCACGTGGGTCCTGAACCGCGGCTGCCGGATTATGGCCGAATGGCGGCAACGCTTCGACGACATCGACGTGAGCCTCGCCCTGAACCTGTCTCCACGCGACCTGCTTCAGCCGTCTCTCATTCCCATGCTGACGGACCTGCTGCAGGAAACCGGGCTCGACGCCCGACACATCAAGCTTGAGATCACCGAAACCGCGGTCATGGAAAATCCCGAAATAGCCACGGCCAGACTGGAAAAATTGCAGAAAATGGGATTCCAGATAGCCATGGACGATTTCGGCACGGGCTATTCCTCCCTGTCCTACCTGCAGCGCCTCCCCATAGACATCCTGAAGATCGACCGCTCCTTCGTGCAGACCATGCTCGAAAACCCGAGCAACCTGGAAATCATCAAAGCCATCATCGGTCTGGGCAAACTCCTGGATCTGCGCATCGTGGCCGAAGGCGTGGAAACCCCGGATCAGCTGGCAGCCCTGCAGACTCTCGGCTGCGACCTTGCCCAGGGCTACCTCCTGGGCAAGCCAATGCCCCGCGCCCAGGCCGAAACCCTGCTGGCAGAATGCAGCCCCCATTCCCCGACATGAACCGTCCCAAGGTGCACCGCTCCACCTTCCGCGCCTACCGGGCTTCACAGCAGCCGGAACTCGTCTCCTTTCAGGTCGTCATCGAGGAGACGGACCTCTGGGTCGCGGCGCGGCAGGATCTTTCGGATCCCATGGCCGACCTGGCGCGCCGGCTGCGCGGACAGATCCGGTCCTACGCGGCCGTGCACCCCGAGTTCCTGACCGCCCTCGTCCCCCTCAAAACCTCGGACAAGGCCCCGGAAATCGTGCAGCGCATGTGCCGCGCCGGGGCGATTACGGGCGTGGGACCTATGGCTGCCGTTGCCGGAACCGTGGCCCAGATGGTTGCAGAAGAATTCCGCGGCGTCTCTCCGGACCTGCTGGTGGAAAACGGCGGCGACACCTACCTCTTCTCCACCCGCGACCGGCACATCGGCATCCTGAGCGTTCCCGAAGAGGACATGCGGCTGTGCGTCCCGGTGCGGGCGGACGAATTCCCCTGCTCCTTCTGCGCGTCCTCGGCCACCATCGGGCACTCCCTGAGCTTTGGAAAGGCCGACCTGGTGGTCACGCGTTCGCAAGATGCATCCCTGGCCGATGCCGCTGCGACGGCCCTGGCCAACGCCATGACCGGGGCTGAAGCCATGGACAGCGTTCTGGAAAGGGCGGCGGGGTGGAAAAAATACGGGCTGGACGGGGTGTTCACCCAGTGCGAGGGCAGGGTCGGCGTCTGGGGAAAGATGGAGCTTGCGATCTTGTGATGGGGCTCGAACAGACGGCAGGGTTTCGGCCTGGGCGCGGGGCATTGGCT
>CAZQYA010000034.1:0-5100 GCA_964597325.1 uncultured Desulfovibrionaceae bacterium | reverse complement strand
GGGGCTCGACCAGACGGCACGATAAAAAACGCCCCGCTTCGGTTTGAAGCGGGGCGATGTGGTTCAGAGATATTGTAGAAATTTCCCTTTTTTTCGTGGTGAAGTAGGTGTTTTTTCCTTGGAACCTGCGGGAGCGCTGGTGACGGTATCACCGTCTGGATCGCCCGGGCTGCCGGGTCTGAGACCCCGCCTCTTCAGGCCTGTGTCGCCGCTCCCTTACCTTGCCTCGTTTGTTTCCTGGCCCAATGGTCTTCCCTCCGTTGAGGTTCAATCACCTTTGATTCATACATATAGCCAGAGCCCTCTCCTGTCCAGAGGCAAAGCAACATTTTCGCGCCGAAATCCGAACTTTTTCGGTGCCCGCCAGAGCGCTCTTTGCCTTTGCCCCGAGCTTTGCTAAAGTAGTTGCATGCCCGAATCCTCCCACCCATGCACTCAGCCCGAACGAAAGCGCCCAGGCAGCCTGTTCAAAGCTCTCATCTTCGCGCTCGCAGCCCTCTGCCTGATCCTGGCTCTGACCTGGGCCGCACTGCCGCATCTCGCCCGAAACGTCCTTGTCCCGACGGCTGCCGCCAGGCTCGGACTGCCGCAACTGGACGTCGAAGTCCGTCATGCGGGCCCGACGGGGATTGATCTCGGCAACATTTCTCTCGGCCCCCAAGCGGGCATCCGGGCAGGAGCCGTGCAGGTCGACTGGAGCCTGGCGGGGCTGCTGTCGGGCCGGGTGGACAGGGTCAGGATCATGGGGCTCAATATCACGGTCGCCGAAAATAACGGGGCCTGGTCAATTCCGGGTCTTCCGATCCCGGAGCAAAGTGATGGCGACGGTCCCGCCTTCCTGCCGGAAGTCGGGCGCGTGTCCGTGGACGGACGCATCGACCTCTCGGGGAGCGGTCATGCCCTGAGCGCCCCGTTTTCTCTGGAAGGAAATCTGAAAGAGTCCGGGCCGGCTACACTTGAGATTCGAACGGAACTGGCCGGACAAGAACTGCTGCTGTCCCTGGACGGAAACCTCCGTCACAGGGATTTCCGCCTGAACTGCGTCCTGCCGCCGGCTTCCGCGGCAGCTCTGGCCTCCCTGGTCCCCGGCCTCCGGGACACGCCCGCAAGCGGTACCGTGGAAGCACTCGCCGACGTGACCCTGCCCGCGGACGGCCAGCCCGAAGTGCGGGCCAGCCTGGGGCTCGGCTCCATTCGGACCCTGGCGGGAGGCATCCCCGTGGGGCAGGACGGCAACGCCACCCTGCGCCTGGAGTGGAACGAAACCCCGCTGCTGCGCTTGGATCCGCGGCGCCTGGAATCCCCGCTTCCCCTGGTCCTCACGGGGCGCGACATTGCCCTCGACCCGAGGGCGCGAACCCTCGATTGCAACTGGAGCCTTGTCCTGACGTCACTTCCCGGCCTGGAGCTTGCCGCGCCCGCGAGTCTGAACGCCACGACAGCGGTCCGCCCCACACCCTCGGGCTGGCAGATAGGCGTCAGGGGGAACCTCGCCCCGCTGGACTTCGGCATGTCTGCCCTGCCGGAATTGAAGGTATCCGCTGCGCGCAGCACGTTCTCCCTCGACATCTCCACCGGACAGGGGGCGTCACGCATGGACGCATCCGTCAACCCCGGCAGGCTTCGCGCAGGCCTCGGGGAAACGGACGCCGTCCTGGACGGGATGAAGCTGGTCTGCAACGCCACCGCCGCCGGCCGGGACACCCGGGGCACCTTCACCCTTTCGGGCGCACGGCTCGGCATCACGCAACCGGGGCTGACCCTGAATACGACCCGGCTTCAGAGCGACGGCAGCTTCGGATTCGGGGACCGGACGGAACTGGAAGCGACCGTCAGGGCCGCCCTTGCGGCCCGAAGCGGCGATGCCTCCGTGGCCGCGTCCCTGAACCTGCCCCTGGCCTGGCCGGTCCCCGCCGCTACGGCCGGACGCGCGGCCGTGGATGTGAACTGGAAAAAGAAACCCCTTGCAAGATTTTCATCCCGCGTTGCGCAAAACCTGCGCGGCGCATCCGTGAAAGGCGCACTGGATGTCGCGCCCCTGGGTGTGCGCGCCGCCGTCAAAGGCGCCCTCGACGTGGTCCGCTCCCGGGATTCCTGGGTGAAAGCGACGGTCGACCAGGATCTCGCCCTGCCCGGCGGCCTGGCCGCGCTGGCCCCTGCCCTGGCCGATCTGGCCGGAAGCGCCCATCTGGAAGCGTCCACCCGGCTCGACATGAGCCGCGGCGTCCCGACCGTGCCCCTTGATCTGAAGCTGACAAATCTCGACCTGACCCACAAGGAAACCAAGGCAACTCTCGATGACGGCACCCTGGGCATCGCCTTCGCCGACCTCCTGTCCACCCGGTCGGACCCGGACCAGCGTCTGACCTTCGAAACCCTGCAGCTGGGCACGGTGGTCCTGCAAAAGGGCGACGTCCGCTTCCAGGTGGAAGGACCCCACAGCGTCCTGGTGGAGGGTTGCGCCTTTCGTTGGGCCGGAGGGCGTATCGGCACCCAGGCCTTTCGCGTCAATCCCGGCGTGGAGGACTACACCGTGGAGCTGTACTGCGACCGTGTGGACCTGGCCCAGGCCCTGGAGCAGTTCGGCATGACGCAGGTCCACGGGGGCGGCACGGCCAACGGCCGCATACCCGTGCGCTGGGCCGACGGAGCCCTGACGTTCGACGACGGTTTCCTGTATTCCACTCCCGGGGAAAAAGGGGTACTGCGCGTCCTGGGCACGGAAATCCTCACGGCAGGGGTGCCGCCGGGCACGCCGCAGTACGGGCAGTTGGACCTGGCGTCCGAGGCCCTCAAGGATTTCGCCTACGAATGGGCCAAGGTGACCATGAATACCGAAGGCAGGGAGCTTATCGTCTCCCTGCAGCTCGACGGCAAGCCCGAAAAGCCGCTGCCCTTCATCTTCGACCGCGACGTGGGCGGTTTCGCCCGCGTCTCGGCCAATTCGCCCGGCTCGGTGTTCCAGGGCATCCGGCTGGACGTAAATTTCCGGCTGCCCCTGGACCAGCTCTTGCAATACAGACAGATCATGGAACTGATGAACAACGGAGGTTGAAGTGCGAGTCCCACTCATGACCATTATCGCGGCGACGCTGCTGCTCAGCGCCTGCAGCACCCGTCACGAGGTGCAGATGGCGCCCGTGGAGGTCAAACCCATTCACATCACCATCGATGTGAACGTACGGGTCCAGAAGGACCTCGAGGACTTCTTCGGGGACATCGACGAAGCCGAAGAACAGTTGAACACGAACAACTAGAAGGAGTACCCATGCGCACTGCACGATACACCATTGCGGCCCTGCTGGCGGCGCTGGCCGTCCTCTTCCTCGCCCAGACCCTTCTGGCCGGCGGCATCAAGGACAGGATGAAGGCACGCCTGCCCGTCATCAACGAACTCAAGTCCCAGGGACTCATCGGCGAAAACAACAAGGGGTTCCTGGAATTCCGCAGCGGGAAAAAGCCCCAGGCGGACGTGATCAAGGCCGAGAACCAGGATCGCCGTGAAGTCTACAAGGCCATCGCCAAACGACAGAACACCTCCCCGGAATTCGTGGGCCAGGCCCGCGCCGCCCAGATCGCCGACAAGGAGCCCTCGGGCTTCTGGGTCCAGGACCCCGGTGGGGCCTGGAAAAAGAAATAGCCGACCAGGATGGACTGACCCGCGCCAGGCGTGGACAGACACCGATCGGGCAGGGGTAGACACGGACGAACACGGACGGGCACGGACTGACACGGACAAGGCAATGCTCCTCCAGCGCGGAGGCTGTTCGTGTCCGTGTCAGTCCGTGTTCGTCCATGCCAGTCCATACCAGTCCGTGTCAGTCCATTTCCAGCCCCAGCCCCCGCTCCACCCCGGCTCGTCCCCCTCCCCACCACTCTTGACGACCCCTTACCCGACCGATACAGCCTGCCGCTGGACCGCGGCCATTCCCGCCGCCGGCCGTTTCAACAAGGATCAGCCATGAACTCGAGCACGGGCCGCGCCAACATCCTCCTTCTCCTCACTGCCATGATCTGGGGCGCGGCCTTCGTGGCCCAACGCGTGGGCATGGACCACATGGGGCCCCTGACCTTCAACGCCGTGCGTTTCGCCCTGGGTTCGGCGGCGCTTCTTCCGCTCATCGCCTGGCTCGGCAAACGCCGCACCGCGGCCCCGCCACCCTTGCCCACCCTCGTCCGGGGAGGGATACTCATGGGCCTGGCCCTGTTCCTGGGCGCCTGGCTGCAGCAGTTCGGGCTGTGCTACACCACGGCGGGCAAGGCCGGATTCATCACCGGCCTCTATGTCGTCTTCGTACCCCTCATCGGCATTTTCCTCGGACATCGCTACGGCACCGGCACCTGGGCCGGGGCAGGGTTGGCCATCGTCGGCATGTACCTCCTGAGCGTGACCGAGTCGTTCTCCATGGACAAAGGCGACGCCCTGGTCCTTTTGTCCGCCTTCTTCTGGGGCATACATGTCCTGCTCGTGGGCAAGCTGACACAGGGCATCAAGACCGTGGACGCGGTCAAGCTGGCCTCGATTCAGTTCGCCACCTGCAGCGCCATCAGCCTTGCCGGCGCCCTGGCCACAGAGGACATCACCCTGTCCGGCCTGTGGGACGGGGCCATCCCCGTCCTCTACGGCGGGTTCATGAGCGTGGGCGTGGCCTACACCCTTCAGGTCGTGGCCCAGCGCGACGCACGTCCCGCGCCCGCGGCCATCATCCTGAGCCTGGAGGCCGTGTTCGCGGCCCTGACGGGCTGGCTGATGCTGGACGAGACCCTCACCATCCAGGCCTTTCTGGGCTGTATCCTCATGCTCTGCGGCATGATCTGGTCCCAGGCCAGACCCTGAAACCTTTGGCGCCGGAGCGTGGCCAAGGCGTCACGCGACCCTTTCCACATATGGCGGGCAAAGGTGGTCCATGCGCCCAGCCTTTCAGACTCGTCTCTCAGGTGCGGCCATCCTGTTCACGGACTTCAAAACTGCCGGGGACGTCTCCGTTGTTGGAAAATTCAACATCCTGATCGCCTCCCGCGTCAATCCGGGATGGCTTCACAAGAAAACGGCCGCTCCCCTTCCGGTAAAGCGGCCGTCCTCCCCCTTTCCTGCCCTGT
>CAZQYA010000033.1:0-22535 GCA_964597325.1 uncultured Desulfovibrionaceae bacterium | reverse complement strand
GCAAAACTTTGTTTCAAACGCCGTTTCAAACATGGGGCGAGGTGGAATGCGAAACATTGAAGAGCGATTGCTGCGGGCTGCGTTCGAGGCCCTTGAGAGGCGCAGGCGGGACTGCGCATCCGGTGCGGCGCAGGGGACGGGCGACACGTCCGCGCGTCTGATCGAGGCCGGCCGACGGGTGTTCTCGGCCAGGGGCGCCGGGGTCACGGTGCGGGATATCTGCACCGAGGCCGGGGCCAACGTGGCCGCGGTCAACTATCATTTCGGCAGCAAGTCAGGCCTGCTGGCCGAAGTTCTGCGGACCCTCCTGGACGAGTTGCTGGAGACATTCCCCCTTGATGGCGGCGTCCCGAAGGGCGCTCCCGTCGAATCGCGGTTGTACGGCTTTGTCTTCGCCTTCCTGTGCCGCGTGATGCTGCCCGGCGGCTGCGAGCGGGAGTGCCTCCTGGGCAGGCTCCTCTCGGAGGCTTTCGTCAGGCCCATGCCGTCTTTCGAGCCCTACGCCCTGCGGCACAGGACGGACGTGCGGGACTTCCTGGTGCCCCTGCTGGCGCAGATCGCCGGAAAACGCGACGTCCCAGGCGCGGATAGCCCGGACGAGGGCGTTCCGGACGAAGACGCCCCGGCCCACGACGGCCTGTTCATGATGATGCGGTCCATCGTGGCCCAGATACTTTTCTACAACACCAACCGGGACGCCATCATGGCCCAGCGCGACGGGGCCCCCTTCACACCGGAGGAGATCGCTGGCGTTGCCCGACACATCACCCGTTTCTCCCTCGGGGGGATCCGGCATTGTTCGGAGCTGAACTCATGACGTCTTATCGGAATTTTCTGTCCCTTTTCCTGTTGCTCGCCCTTGTCGGCGCCGCACTCCCGGCTACGGCCGGTGAGGAACCCCCGGCGCCCGGGTCCGGGTACGTGGTCAATGTCCTGGTCAGCGAGCTCGTCCCGGGCCCCATGCGCGATATCCTTGTCCTGCCCGGCGAGACCGAGGCCCTGCGCGACGTGCGCCTGGCCGCCCCCCGGGGCGGACTGGTGGAGTGGGTCGGCGTAACCGAAGGCGACGAAGTGCGGGCGGGCGAGCATATCGCGCGCATCGACCTGGCCGCCCTGAAGGCCGCCCTGGACCGCGCCCGGGCCAACGTGCGCCTGGCCGAGGATCAGCTGGCGCGTCGCAAGGACCTCTTCGCCCGCAACGTGCTGGCCGGCGAGGAGCTGGAGCAGGCCCAGAATGAGCTGACCGTGGCCCGCACGGTCCTGCGCGAGGCCCAGGTGGCCCATGACCATGGCATCGTGTCCTCGACCCTGGATGGCGTGGTCAATACGGTTTTCGTGGATCCGGGCGAGTTCGTTGCCGAAGGCGCGCCCGTGGCCGACGTGGTGGACGCGTCCATCGTGCGCGTCAACTTCAGCGTGCCCGAAGCCGACGTGCGCTACCTGGCCAAGGACCAGGAGGTGGAGGTCCGGGTGGACGCCTACCCCGGGGCGGGCTGGGCCGGGCGCATCGATTTCGTGGCCTGGAAGGCCGACCCGGCCACGCGCAGTTTTCAGGTCCGGGCGGTGGTCGACAACCGCGACGGGCGGATCAGGCCGGGCATGATCGCCAGGGCCGCGTTCCTGCGCCGCCAGGTCGAAAACGCCCTGTCGGTGCCGCTCTTCACCGTCCAGGACAAGGGCGGCGAGCGCATCGTCTTCGTGGAGGAGAACGGCGTGGCTCGGGCGCGCACCGTGCGGCTCGGCATCATCGAGGGCGACCGGGTACAGGTCGTTGAAGGGCTTTCGGCCGGCGAGCGCCTCATCGTGGCCGGGCACACCGAGGTCGAGGATGGAACAAAGGTGAACGTGCGATGATCGTCAACGAAGGAGCCCTGGCCCGGCAACCGCTGGTCCTGGTCACGCTGGTCCTCATCGTCGTGGCCGGCCTCTACAGCTACGTGAAGCTCCCCAGGGAGGCCGCACCGGACATCCAGATTCCCTACATCTTCGTGACCACCACCTACGAGGGCGTGGCCCCCGAGGACATGGAGAAGCTCGTGACCATCCCCCTGGAGCGCAAGCTCAAGGGGCTCGAGGGCGTGGAAGAGCTGACTTCCAAGTCCGACGACGGCAAATCGACCATTGCCATCAAGTTCCTGCCGAGCGTGGACATCGACGACGCCCTGCAGAAGACGCGCGACAAGGTCGACCAGGCCCTGGGCGACCTGCCCTCGGATCTGGAGGACGATCCCGTCATCACCGAGATGAACTTCTCGGACATGCCCATCATCCAGGTCGTGCTCTCGGGGCCCTTCAGCCTGAAGCGCCTCAAGGTCTTCGCCGAGGAGCTGGAGGACCGCTTCGAGGCCATCCCCGGCGTGCTCGACGCGCGCATCATCGGCGGCCTTGAGCGCGAGATTCACGTGGAGTTCGACCTGGACCGCGTGGGCGCCTACAACGTGCCCTTTACATCCATGCTCCAGGCCGTGGAGCGCGGCAACGTGAACATGCCCGGCGGGTCCATGGACATCGGCGACATGCGCTACCAGGTGCGTGTGCCCGAGGATTTCCGCAACCCGGCTGAGATCGACTCCATCGTGGCCTTCGTGCGCGACGGCCGCCCCGTGTACCTGCGCGACGTGGCCTCCATCCGCGACCACTACAAGGACCCGACGACCAGAAGCCGCCTGAACGGCCAGAACGCCGTGACCCTGCAGATCGTCAAGCGCAGCGGCGAGAACATCATCGACATCAACGACCAGGTGGCGGCCATCGTCACCGAGATGAAGGCCTTCCTGCCGCCGTCCCTGACCATCAGCCTGACGGCGGACATGGCCGAGGACATTCGCAGCATGGTCTCGGACCTGGAGAACAACATCCTCACGGGCCTTATCCTGGTCCTGGCCGTGGTGCTCTTTTTCATCGGCGGGCGCTCGGCCGTGTTCGTGTCCGTGGCCATCCCCCTGTCCATGCTCGTCACCTTCTCCATGCTGCGCGTCTTCGGCATCACCCTGAACATGGTCGTGCTTTTTTCCCTGATCCTGGCGCTGGGCATGCTCGTGGACAACGGCATCGTCATCGTCGAGAACATCTACCGGCACATGCAGGAGGGCAAGGATCGCTTCCAGGCGGCCCTGGTCGGCACCAGCGAGGTGGCCTGGCCCGTCATCACCTCCACCCTGACCACGGTGGGCGCCTTCTTTCCCATGATCTTCTGGCCGGGCATCATGGGCGGGTTCATGTCCTTCCTGCCCAAGACCGTCATTCTGGCACTGATGGGCTCCCTGTTCGTGGCCCTGGTGGTCAATCCCGTGCTCTCGGCCCGCTACCAGACGGCCCGGCCACCGCGCTTCGCGTCCGGCGGCGGCTTGGCGGACTCCCGCTCCAAGCGGGTCTACCTGCGTTTGCTGGAGTGGTCCCTGGATCACCGGACCGTGGTGCTGGCCGTGTGCGTGGCCATGTTCTTCGGCTCGGCCTTCGCTTTCGGCATGTTCGGCAAGGGCGTTGAGTTCTTCCCCGAGACCGAGCCCAAGCGGGCCTACGCCAACGTGGAGATGCCCGTGGGCACCAACCTCGACGCCACGGACCGCCGCATCAGGCTCATCGAGGGCGTGGTTTCGGAATACGACGACGTGCGCTTCGTCATCGCCGGTACGGGTGCGGCCACGGGCGGCGGCTTCGGCGGGGGCGGGACCGGCACGCACCTGGGTTCCGTGACCATGGACTTCAAACCCATCGCCGTCCGGGAGCGCAACTCCTTCGACATCATCCGCGAGGTGCGCGAGCGGCTGGCAGCCATGATCACCGGCGCCGAGGTGCGCGTGGAAAAGGAGGATGACGGGCCGCCCACGGGGGATCCCGTGAGCCTGGAGATCTACGGCGACGACATGTCCGTACTGGCCTCCCTGGTGGAACGCGTGCGTTCCGTCATGCGCGAAATCCCGGGCATCGTGGACATGAAAGACAACCTGGTCACGGGCAAGCCCGAGATCCAGATCCGCGTGGACAAGGAAAAGACGGCGCTTCTGGGCCTGGACACCTACACCGTGGCCTACACCGTCAAGGCAGCGGTCAACGGGGCCAAGGTGGGCGTGTACCGCGAGGGCAAGGACGAGTACGACATCGTGGCCAAGCTCCCCGAAAAGGACCGGCAGTCCGTGGAGGCTCTGCGGCGCATCACGGTCTCAGGCTCCGGCGGTGAGCCCGTGCCTCTGACCACCCTGGCCAACGTGGAACTGGAGAGCGGCCTGGGCGTCATCAACCACAAGGACCAGAAACGCGTGGTCACGGTATCGTCCAACGTCAGCGGCAGACTGGCCAACGACATCATCCGCGAGCTGGATGGGAAGCTTTCGGCCATGAGCTGGCCGCGTGGCTATTCCTACAGCTTTGCCGGCGAGCAGGAGGAGCAGAGAAAAGCCGAGGAGTTTCTGACCGAGGCCTTCATCGCGGCCATTTTCCTCATCTTCATGGTCCTCGTGGCCCAGTTCAATTCCATGGTCACGCCTTTCATCGTCCTGACCTCGGTAATCCTGTCCTTCATCGGCGTGTTCCTGGGCCTGCTGGCCACGGGCATGGCCTTCGGCATCATCATGACGGGCGTGGGCGTCATCTCCCTGGCCGGGGTGGTGGTCAACAACGCCATCGTGCTCATCGACTACTTCGAGCAGTTGAAGAGATCCGGAATGGCCACGCGCGAGGCCCTGGTGACGGCCGGCCTGACGCGTTTTCGGCCCGTGCTGCTCACGGCCGTGACGACCATCCTGGGCCTTCTGCCCATGGCCGTGGGCGTGAGTTTCGACTTCTTCAATATGGAGCTTGTGACCAAGTCCGAGTCTGCCCAGTGGTGGGGCCCCATGGCCGTGGCCGTCATTTTCGGCCTGCTGGTGGCCACGCTCCTGACCCTGGTGGTGGTCCCGGTGTTATGCTCCCTCCAGGACGGCGCCCGGCGGAGGATGACGCGTTCGAAACGGTGAACGATCGCCCCGGGAGGGAGTGCGCCGGTTCTGCAAGGTGACGTGCGCCCGGCGACACGGGCTTTCAATCGGCGGGTAATGCGGTCGGAACGGGTTTCCGTCACGCGGTCTTGTCATTCGTGCGGGCGTCATCTATCAGGGGCGAATTCGTCCGACCCGTCAGGAATCCGGCCGGGCAACCACATTTCAAGGAGTTCACCATGCTTTGGATACATCCCCTGCTGCAGCTCTGCGCAACCGGCCTGGCCGTCTACGTGCTCGCTCTCGGGTGGGCCCGTTTTCTGGCCAATCATTTCGGCAAGGGCGGCAGGTTCATGTGGGCGGATCACGTCAAGCTCGGCAAGATCACGCACATCCTGTGGATGGCCGGGCTGGTCCTGGGCCAGTTCGCGGTGACCAGGGAGTGGGGCAACAACGGCGTGACCGGCAACCACTACATCATCGGCCAGATGATGATGCCGTGCATCGCCGGCGGGTACATCACGGGCGTGATCATGGATCGCGACAAGAAGACGCGGCGCTACATGCCGCTCGTGCACGGCGTTTTCAACATCCTGGCCCTGCTGCTGGCCCTGGCCCAGGTGGCCACTGGCTGGATGGTCGTCCAGGAATTTCTGCTGTCCTGACCGTGACACTGCTGCATTGCAGAGGCGCTCTTCGGCGGGAGGGCGCCTTTTTTGATTTCGGAGCACACCATGCAACCTGCCCATCCTCTTCTTGATACGCCCCTCACGGTCGGTTCCGTCGTCCTGCCCGCCCGCCTCGCCCTTGCGCCCATGGCCGGTCTTGGCCATGTGGCCTTCCGGGAAGTTCTGGCCGGCTTCGGTGGGTACGGGTTCATGGTCACGGAGATGTGTAACGCCCGAGCCGTGCCCCGGGAGAACCGTCGCCTCTCGCCGGTCTTCCGATGGCGGGACGAGGAGGCGTCGAGTCTGGTCTGCCAGATTTTCGGAGGCGATCCCGAAGACATGGCCTCTGCGGCCCGCCGTGTCGACGCCGAAGGGCTCCTGGGCGTGGACATCAACATGGGTTGTTCCGTGGCCGCCATTTGCAAAAAGGGATACGGTGCTGCCCTGCTGAAGGACCCGGAGCGGGCCGTGGCCGTGGTGCGTGCCGTGCGGGCCGCCGTGCGCTGCCCGGTCATGGTCAAGTTCCGCAGCGGTTGGGAGAACTCACCGGACCTGGCCGTGGACCTGGCGCGGCGGTTCGAGGACGCCGGGGCCGACCTGCTGACGTTTCATCCCCGCGTGGCCCCGGACCGGCGCTCGCGTCCGCCCCGCTGGGAGCACATCCGGGCCGTGGCCGGGGCCGTGTCCATCCCCGTGTTCGGCAACGGCAATGTCTTCTCGGCCGCGGACTGCGCCCGCATGATCGACGAGACGGGCTGCGCCGGCGTGTCCATCGGACGCATGGCCATCGCCCGCCCCTGGATTTTCGCCGAGTTGGCGGGTACCTTCGAACCTGGCGACGACATCTTCCTGTCCACGACCCTGGCCGTCATCGAGGCCGTGTGGCGGCACTACGAGCCCGAGCGGGCCATCAAGATGTACAAGAAGTTCGCCCCCTACCTGGCCGCCAACTTCGTCTACGGGCACAGCCTGTGGCCGGAGCTGGTGCGGGGGGCGACGCGCGGGGACATGGAGGAGAACGCCCGGCGCGTCCTGGGCGCCCGGCCCAGGGTGGCCTCGACCCCCAACGCTTTTCTCTTCACGGGCTGAACATGGAGCAGTTTCTTCTGGATTACGGCCTGTACGGCCTCTTTGCCCTGGCCTTCCTGGCGGCCTCGGTTTTTCCCGTGCCGTCGGAGCCGGGTTTCGCCGCCATGATCCTGGCCGGGTCCGATCCCGTGGCCTGCGTTGTGGCGGCCACGGCGGGCAACACCCTGGGCGCGGCCACGACCTGGGCCGTGGGGCGGTGGGGAAGCGAGGCCTTTCTGCGGCGATTCCTGGGGCTCTCCGAGAAGAACCGCGAGCGGGCGCGCCGCATCTTCGCGCGCTTTGGGCCGTGGAGCCTGCTGCTGGCCTGGTCGCCGATCATCGGAGATCCGCTGTGCGCCGTGGCCGGCCTCTTCAGCCTGCCCATGATCCGTTTTTTCCCGCCGGTGCTCATCGGAAAATTCGCGCGCTACGCGGTACTTGCTTATCTCCTGTCCTGACATAGCTTCTGACCTGGAGGCATCATGCTGACACGTTATCCCCGTCCCAAAACCAACGTCTGTCTGCAGCAGGGCGACATGCGCAGGCATCCCATCCCCTGGCTGGCGAATTCCAGTTCCGAATCCGTTTTTCAGGGGCGCGAATTTCCGCATTTGGTCGTCCGGATATTATATATGAGGTTGGTGGACTGATGTACGTGGCGGTGCTTCGGGAACACGGCGCGCTCCGCTTCGAGCTGCGCAGGACAGTGTCCGTGGAAGGTGGTCTGGGCTACGAAATTCTGACGGATCTCGGGCAGGATCCGTGGCGCTCGGTCCGTTTCGGGCGTTTCGGCATGGACTATTCCGAGGAGCTTCTGGAGGCCCTGGCCCACCTGGACCCCGATCCGGATGAACTCGACGCCGCGTTCGAGCCCTTTGCGCCCCAAGGCTACAGTTCGCCCTCGGACCGCGGCAAGGTCTGGCGGAGGACGGTCCTGACCCGCGTCCAGGAGGACGAGATCCGTGCCCTGCATCCTTTCGACCGCAGGCGCATGGCCTACCTGCGTTCGGGCGAGGTCAACCTGAGTCGCGTCGACGAGATCAACCCCAAACTTTTCCGGAAGCTTGTTGGCAAAAGTCGTGACGAGCTGGAGCAGCTTTTTCTGGGCATGGAGCGTTCCATGCCGTGGGAAGAGGCGAGGGCCTACGTGCACGCCGTCTTCAACCTGCAGCGCCATTTTACGGAACTCTCGGCCCGGATCATGCCCGAGGCCCTGGACGAGGGCCGGCTGGACGAGGCGTTTCTGGACGAGTTCTGCGCGCTCCTGGACGACCCCGCCTTCGGGTTCGGCCTGCCGTCGGGGGCGCGGCCCTACCTGCTGCGCTACGCCTTCATGCATTTCGACAACGCCTTTCCGGCTTCCGACGGTTTCCGCCGCATTTTCGATGATTTCATGAACGACTTCCGGCGCCCCCAGCCGCGGCCGCGCCCCAGGCCCGTCGAGCCCGAGCGCGTCAGGGAGCTGTTCGGCATGGCCATGGAGGAGATCAGGAAGCTGTCGAGGCGGGAGTTCGCGAAGGTGTTCCGCAAGCGCGCCATGTCCATGCACCCCGACAAGGGCGGCGACCACGACGCCTTCGTGGAACTGCTGGAGACATACAAGCGGATCGTGTCGAGCAAGCCGGAAGCCTGAAGACAATGGAGCACTTGGACGTAATGGACCCTATGGACCCGGCTCAACCCCGTCCATAAAGTCCATGCTGTCCATTTCGTCCATTCCGTCCATCAAAACCCCAGCCCGGTTAAGCTGTGGCGTCCTCGCCGTTGAGCATGGCCAGGACCATCTGCTTTTCCGTGTCCATGCGGTTTCGGACGCTGGCCTGCACGCGGGCCGTGGAGGAGGAGAACTGCGTCTTGCGTCTGTCGTAGACCGTGTCGATGAGTTCCTGGGCGAATTCCTCCCCGGACGGATTGCCGTCGAGAGCTTTGATGGCGCGGGTGAAAATGCGCGCCGCGCCGCCTGCGCCGTGCTGGACCGAGGTGCTCCACAGGGCTTCGCGGGCGGCAGTGGGCAGGGTGTCCAGATCCACGCCCGTGCGGGCCAGAATTTTGTCGCGGGCCGGCTCGTAGTGGCTGGCGGCGATGAAGTCCCGCTGCAGGCGGCCGAACCGGTCCGGGTCCGCTTCGGCAATGCCGCGCCAGGCCCGGGGCATTGCTCCCTTGGTTGAACCAGTATTGGCCGGTCCCGCGGCCTTGAGGGTCGCGGCCCAATCCGGTTCCCTTTTTTCCAGAAAGGCGATGAAACGTTTCATGGTGCCGGGCCTGGAGGCGATCTGGAAGGTGCCGTAGGACGTGCCGCCGTTTTTGTCGTAGCCGATGGCGCCGACCCCTCGGGAGCCGGATTCAAAGGCGGCGGAGATTTCTCCGATGGCGGGCGGCGCCGCGGGTTCGGGGGCCGGCCGTGGTTCCGGGGCCGGCTTCGGTCCGAGGGCGGACGCGGTCCGTGCGGCGGACTCGGTCCGGGCGTCGGACGCGGTCCGGGCGTCGGGTTGGTTTTGCCGCATGAGGTCGGCCAGACCGTTCAGGGCGCTGTGGATGAGGGAGTCGTCCAGGGCCGATCCTCCGCCGAGCCGCGGTGTCTGGGCGGGCGAGTGCCTGCCGGTCATGGCGCGGTGCATGTGGGTCTGAAACTTTTCGGGTTGTTCCGGGGCGCGCGACACCCGCTGCGGGGCCGTTCCGAAAAGGTTCATCAGCTGGATGGGATCAATAAGGCTCATGGTCGTCTCCGTGTCAAAATCCTGTCCCGCCAAGGGAGCTTTGGGCTCTTCAAGCAGATATCGGGCCATTTGAGTCCGGTTGGCGCAGTCCGGTCCTTTTTTGATATGGACGAAAGGACTTGCGTCCATTAAAGAGCTTTCGTCTCCCGTCGTGCAGAGACGGCAGGTTTTTCCTCTTTGTCCGTAATTTCCTGAATATATTGTTTTTTTTGGTGGTGCTCCGGGTTTCCTCCGGCGCCGGCGGTACGACGTGTCCGGGCACGCGACCGTGCGATTTCCGCTCGCCCTCCGCCCGCGTGCTGGTGTTCGTGGGGTTTTTATGTACCTGAGATCGTTCGATTATTTTCGCGCTGTCAGCATCGTCTTCATTGTCATCGGTCACACGTACGGGATTTCCGGGTGGAAGATCGAAGGGTTCTGGGAACGGACCCTGGCCAATCTCGTTTCCGGCGGGACGTCCCTTTTCGTGTTCATCTCGGGGTTCCTGTTCTACCACGTCTTCTATCCCAGGTTCCACTATGCGACATTCGTGAAGAAGAAATTCAAGAATGTTTATGTGCCGTATCTTATTCTTTCCATCCTGCCGGTCTGCGTGGCTCTTTATACCAAGATCCCTTATGGTGATTTTTATTTCGGCCCGAGTGATTCATTTTTTGATCAGATAATCAAGCCCATATTTTTATATTATTGGTATGGTGGTGTTCTTGTGTATTGGTATATACCATTCATAATGTTTATTTTTCTGATATCTCCTTTATTTATAAAATTTATTCATATTTCTAAAAGCAATAAGATACGATTGGTTTTTTTTATGACGATTATCTCTCTATTTATGCATCGTCCTGTGAATAACTGGTCAATAATCCAATCTGTTATATATTTCTGTCCTGTGTATATGTTTGGAATTATTTGCTCTATGGAACGAGAATGGATATACGATAAATTCCGTCAGCGTGACGGGTATCTTTTTTTTGTGGTCTTGGCTCTCGCACTTTTGCAGGCGGCAGTCATGAAGACCAGCGGCAACCTTCAGAAGGTTCCGTTCGAGTACAACGGCATTGACATCGCCCTGTTGCAGAAGATGACGCTTTGCGTGTTTTTCATGGTTTTTCTGCACAGATTCGAGAACCGGGAATGGCGGATCATGAAGCAGATCGCCGCGTCGAGTTTCTCCATATATTTCCTGCACGGGTGGTTCATCTTCGCTTTCTGGCTTGCCCGGGATATGTACGCGGACTGGCGCGGCTTCGTGCTGCTTCCGGTGTTTTCCGGCCTGATCATCTGGCTCTCCTACGCCACCGCGTCCCGTGTCCGCAGACTCTGGCCCGAGCGCAGCCGCATGATCATCGGGTGGTGATGGCCAACGTGCGGGACGTCTGAAGGTTCTCGCGGTCCCGCTTTTCTTTTCGACGCGTCTGTGCAAGGATGATTGCGAAAATATCCTGAAAACCCTGCCCCCTGCGGAGTGATGATGCCTGGACCGAAGATTCGTTCCCTAAAGACCATGCTGCTTGTTCTGGTGCTGGTCTCGGTGCTGCCGGCCTTGGGGATCATTCTGCATTACGGGTTCGTCATGCGGGCGAAGGCCCTTGACCTGGCCGCCGACGAAACCGTCCGCCTGGCCCACGGCATGGCCATGGTTCAGCAGCGCACCACCGAGGCGTCCAGGCAGATCCTGCATACTCTTTCTCTCATGCCCGAGGTGCGGCGCCTGGACAGATCTGCCTGTTCGCGGATTCTGGAGCAGGTCATTCAAAATAACCCCTTCTATACCAACCTGGCTCTGACCAATGCCCGGGGAGACGTCCTGGCCACGGCCCGTCCCTTCAGCGGTACCAATCTGGCCGACCGCAGGCATTTCCGCGCGGCCCTCCTGGAGAAGAGGTTCGCCAGCGGCGAATACATCGTCACCAGGACCACCAACAGACCTGCCTTTGCCTTTGCCCATCCCGTGCCCGGCGCCGACGGCGAGGTCGTCGGCGTTCTGACAGCAGCCATCGACCTCCGTCGCTTTGCGGATTTCTTCAGCGCCCGGCGCATGCCGTCCGAGGCCTTTCTGGGCATTGCGGACAACTCGGGGCGGCGTCTCTACAGGACCCTGACTTCCTCGACGTACACGCTCGGCAAACCCATCAGCGCGCCGGTCTGGGAGTCGGCTCTGGCCGGTGACGGGTCCGGCGTCTTCGTCCGCAAGGGCAGCGACGGCAGATCCTGGGTCATGGCCTACGAGAAGCTGTTCATCGACGCCGAGGAACGGCCGTACATGACCTTTTTCGTCGGCGTGCCCGAAGAGGTTGTGGCCGGTGACGCCGACAGGCCCTTGAATCTCAGCCTCGGACTCCTGGCCTGCGCAGCCCTGCTGGCTCTGGCCGCCGCCCTGATCGCCGAGCGCGTCATTTTCATGCCCAAGGTCCGGGCCCTGGTGCTGGCCGCGGAACGGTTCAGGGTGGGGGATTACAGCCACCTTACGGGCGTGGATTACGGGGCAGGCGAACTGGGGCTCCTGGCCGACGCCCTGGACCGCATGGCCGGTGAGACGCGGACGGCCCTGGAATCCCTCCGGCAAGCGAGGGACTCGGCCCAGGAGGCCTCCCGGGCCAAGTCGGAGTTCCTGGCCGGCATGAGCCACGACATCCGCACTCCCCTGAACGGCGTGGTGGGCATGCTGCATCTGCTGCAGACTACCGGGACCGACGAGGAGCAGACCGGGTATGTCGAAACGGCCCTCAGGTCCTCGGAACGCCTTTCCGAACTGCTGACGGATATTCTCGATCTTTCGCGCATCGAGTCCAACAAGCTGACCCTGAGCGAAGAAGTCTTTTCCCTGGCCGGCATGGAACAGAGCCTCCGGGATGTCTTCGCCGTCCAGGCACGGGACAAGGGCATTGATCTCGACGTGTGGGTCGATCCGCGCATTCCGTCACATCTTCTCGGCGACGAGGACAGGTTGCGACGCATTCTCTTCAACCTGATCGGCAATGCCGTCAAATTCACCGCCACGGGCCGCGTGAGCATCGGGGTCGAGCTGATCACGGCCGAAGGGGAGCGGCCATGCCGCGTCAGGTTTTCGGTGCAGGATACGGGCGTCGGCATTCCTCCGGAACGTCTGAAGGACGCCTTCGAGCCGTTCATCCAGCTCGGGGGCGGCAAGACGGACCGCATGGGCGCCGGTCTGGGGCTTGCCATCGTCAGTCGTCTGGTGAAGCTCATGGAAGGGGATCTGGTCATGGAGAGCGCCCCGGGCCAGGGCACCACCGTCGCGGCGACCCTGCCCTTCATGCCGGCCCCGGCGCCGGAGGAAGCCGTGGACGTCCGACGGGAAGCCGTGGACTGCAGGTCGATGCGCATTCTGCTGGTGGAGGACGATCCGGTTAACCGTCTGGCCATGAAGGCGCTTCTGGGGAAGATGGGGTGCGTGGTCGCCGAGGCGTGCGACGGCAGCGAAGCCCTCGAATTTCTGCGGAACGAAACCGTGGACCTGGTGTTCATGGACGTGCAGATGCCGGTCATGGACGGTCTGGAGGCGACGCGGCTTATCCGTGAGGAACTCGGATCCTTTGTGCCCGTCATCGCCATCACCGCCTACGCCATGGTGGGCGACCGCGAGCGTTTTCTCGCGGAAGGCATGGATGACTACGTGGCCAAGCCGGTGGCTCCCGAGGAACTCCGGCGCGTGCTGGAACGTTGGGGCAGGGGGGAGCGGGACGCCGTTTGACTTTGCTCTTCTGCAGGTTCAAGAAAAAAGCCGCTCAGGGCGGCTTTTTTTCATGGGAGCCGGCACGGAATCACTTGCGGGCGCTTTTGTTGATGGTCTCCACAAGTTCCGCGGCAGCCTGCGACGCGGCCGCCTGCTGGCTCTGCTCGTCGGCGCACTGGGCTTTGGGCCAACGGCACCTGTGGTAGGAAATGGTGGCTTTCTGAGACAACTGCTCGATCTTGGCGAGCATGATGCCCATGGCTTCCTGGCTTATGCTGATGTGTCCGCATTCCGGGCACTTGGGTAAGGGAACATCTTCGAAGCAGAAGAGATGATTCCTGCACTCCATCTGATAGGAGATGTTTTCTTCGGCGACATTGTCGCATCCGCATTTCTGGCAGATCATGGCAACCTCGTGTGGGTTCTGTATTGGACTGAGACAAACCTTTTTCATAAGCACGTTTTTCCTGTTTGGCAATTGATTGTCTACCTTATTGAAATTATGATTGAATATCGGTGATGTTGTCGCGGGATCCGCGGAGGTGCTAACGTCGTTCGCGGAGCGTGAACGGTGCGAGTTGGCACTTATCTTGTATTAAATTCCGGAGGTATTATGAGCAAAATCGGTTGGGTCGGAATTGGCGTCATGGGGCGTTCCATGTGTGGGCATCTTCTTGCTGCGGGTCACGAGGTCCGGGTGTTCACGCGGACCAAATCCTCGGCGGAGAGCATCGTTGCCGCGGGCGCGACATGGTGTGACACTGCGGGCGAGGTGGCAGAGGGATCGGAGTTCGTCTTCAGCATCGTGGGATATCCCGCCGACGTGCGCTCCGTGTATCTGGGCGAAGGCGGCCTCATCGAGAGGGCCGCTTCCGGAACCGTTCTGGTGGATATGACCACCTCGGAGCCGGCCCTGGCCGTGGAGATTTACGATGCGGCCGCGGCCCGGGGGGTCTTCTCCCTGGATGCGCCCGTCTCCGGCGGTGATCTCGGAGCTCGCAACGCGGCCCTGGCCATCATGGTCGGCGGCGGGCAGGAGCCCTTCGACAGAACGCTTCCCCTCTTCGAGAAGATGGGCAAGAACATCCGGCTCATGGGCGGCCCGGGTGCGGGACAGCACACCAAGATGAGCAACCAGATCCTCATCGCCGGGACCATGATCGGTGTGGTCGAGTCCCTTCTCTACGCGGTGCGGGCCGGTCTGGACATGGACGCGGTCATCGACGTTATCGGCAGCGGGGCGGCCGGATCCTGGTCCATCAACAACCTGGGCCGTCGTATCGCAAAGGACGATTTTGACCCCGGTTTTTACATTAAGCATTTCGTCAAGGACATGGGCATCGCCCTGGCCGAGTCCAGGCGCATGGGCATTGCCCTGCCGGGCCTGGCCCTTGTGGAGCAGCTTTATGTGGCTGCCATGGCGCAGGGATTGGAGAACATGGGTACGCAGGCCCTGTACACCGCCCTCAAGAACATGAATGCCGCCATGTAGGCCGGGAGCCGCGGGCCCCGGGCCCGCGGCCCTTTTTCGAGTCAACAACGCGGAGAGAACGTGCGCTTTCTTTTTGTCATCCTTGCCCTGTTCCTTCTCGTCCCCCAGGCCCGGGCACAGGACGAGCAGAAAATCAACGTCCTTTACCTGAACTCCTATCACAACGGTTACCAGTGGTCGGATTCCATATTCGACGGCGTGCGGGACACCTTTCGCCAGAGCGGGAAGAACATTTACCTCCAGATCGAGTACATGGACTCCAAGAGGTTTTACGGGGAAAAGATCAACGAGATCCTGTTCAACTACTACAAGTTCAAGTTCAGGAGCACGCATTTCGATCTCATCGTCACCTCCGACAACAATGCCTACGATTTCGTTTCGCGTCATGCCTTCGAGCTTTTTCCGGGTGTCCCCATCGTCTTTTGCGGCATCAACGACGTGGAGGCGGGCAAGGTACCCATGCGGTCGCTCATGACCGGCGTGCTCGAGGAGTTTGATGTCCGCTCCAACATCAATATGGCGCTCAAGTTTCATCCGGGAAAGCGGCGCCTGGTGGTTATCGGGGACAAGAGCCTGACCGGCGTGGCTATTGCCAACCAGGTCAAGGCCCAGCTCCACCTGTTGCCCAGGGAGATCGAGGTGGAATTCCTGGATGATTTCAGCCTGGATGAGCTGATCTCGAAGGTGCGCTTCGCCGCCGGCGACAGTATTTTCTTCTTCATCCCCTTCTACAAGGACGTGGGCGAGGCGGTGTATTCAGCCCAGGATCTGCTCCGGATCGTCTGGGAGAGGACGGGGGTGCCCCTTTACGGCGCGTGGGAATTCCTGCTTGGGCACGGTCTTGTGGGCGGAAAGCTCATCAGCGGCTACGCTCACGGCCAGGCCGCGGCCCGCATGGGCCTGCGCATCCTGGACGGGGAATCCCCGGCGGACATCCCCATCGCCGTAAGTCCCGACGAGCCCTACAAGTTCGATTACCGTGTGCTCATGCGCCTCGGCATCAACCGCAAGCTTCTGCCCGAGGGCAGCATCCTCATCAACGAGCCCTCGCCGTTCTACTCCATCAACCGGCACCAGTTCTGGACCATCATCGTCAGCCTGGTCATCCTTTCCATGGTCCTGGTCCTGCTGGTCATCAACATCCTCGAGCGAAAGCAGATCGAAGTCCGCATCAAGAATCAGCTCTCCTTCCTGCGAACGCTCATGGACACCCTGCCCGTGCCCATCTATTTCACGGACCGCAGCGGAGCCATCGCAGGGATCAACCGCGCCTTCGAATATTGGTTCGGGGTCAACTGGCAGCAGAGCCGCGCGTTTGCTTCCCAGGAGATGGCCGTGGCGGACACGCGTTTTTCCCCCATGCTCGATTCGCGCATGGACTCCTTCGAGTCGCAGATTCTGCACGGGGACGGCACCCTGCGGTCGGTGGTCCTGCATAAGGCCACCTATTCCGACGCCCAGGGCGACAACGCCGGGATCGTTGGCGTTATTTCCGATATTACGGACCGCAAGAAGGCCGAGGACGACCTTCGCGCCGCAGAGGAGAAATACAGGACCATTTTCGAGAACTCGGCACTGGGTATCTTCCAGACGTCGCCCGATGGTTCATGGATCGTGGCCAACCCGGCCCTGGCGCGAATGCTTGGCTACGTCGGCCCCGAGGAACTCATCGAGGACAATCCGAACATCGCCAGCCTCTATTACCAGCAGAGCGACCGGGAACGAGTGGTCGAGCTTTACCAACAGAACCGGGGCAGCATCGAGTTCGAGGTGCTCTTCCGCAAGCGGGACGGCGCCGTCATCACGGCCAATCTGAACGCCCGGGCGGTGCGTGGCAGCGACGACGGTTTCTGCCATTTCGAAGGGTTCGTGGAGGACATCACGGACCGCAAGGCCGCCGAACTGGCCCTGGCGGCTTCCGAGGCCATGCTGCAGCTGGTCCTGGACACCATCCCGCAGCTTGTCCACTGGAAGGACAAGCGTCTGCATATCATCGGCGCGAACCGGAACTTCCTGACTCATGTCGGCGAGTCGGAACTGTCTGCCATCCTGGGTAAAACTTATGGGGAGGTCCTTTCGGACCCGGAGGAGGTGCAGCGCATCGCCGAGCTCGACAGGGAAGTCATCGAGAACAACGAGCCCTGTTACCGCATGCGTCTGGAAACCCGGAACGCCGCTGGGGAGCGGATGTGGCTGCTGGTCAACAAGGTGCCCCTGTATGGGCCCAAGGGAGATGTGGTCGGCATCCTCAGTACGGCTGAGGACATCACCCAGACCGTGAATCTCGAAAAGCAGCTGCTCCAGTCCCAGAAGATGGAGGCCATAGGCACGCTGGCCGGGGGTATAGCCCATGATTTCAACAATATCCTGACATCCATCATGAACTCCACCGAGCTGGCCATGGAGGACGTCGCCGAAGGAAGCATCGTCTGGAAGGACCTGGAGCGCAGCCTCAAGGCCTCGGCTCGGGGCAGCGGGCTCATCAAGCAGATCCTGACTTTCAGCCGGCCAACCCAGGAAGGATTCGTGCCCACAGATCTGCGCGAGGTGGTCAGTGAGGCCGTGGCTCTCTTCCGCGTCTCCATGCCGCGCAACATCACTGTGGATTCAGAGGTGGAGCAGGAATTACCTCTGTGCCTGGCGGATCCGACCCAGGTTCATCAGATCGTCATGAACCTCGCCACCAATGCCTTTCAGGCCCTGGGATCGCGCGGGGGAACCATCAGTATTCGTCTTGGCCGGCTGACCCTGGAGCGCGAGGAGCCCCAGTGGGGCAGCCTGGCGCCAGGGGTCTACAGCCTGCTGAGCATTGAAGACGACGGTCCGGGCATCACTGAGACCATTCAGGACAAGATTTACGACCCCTTCTTCACCACGAAAGGCAAGGGCGAGGGCACGGGGCTCGGCCTGGCTGTTGTGCACGGTATCGTCCGCAACCACGGCGGCGAGATACGTCTCTCAAGCGTTCCGGGCCGGACGCGTTTCGACATCCTCCTGCCGACCATGAACGATTTCTGCCTGTTGCCGGGCGAGTGCGACAGTGACGTGGCCGAGGGAACCGAGCGGCTGGCGTTCATTGAGGACGACGAGGATCAGCTCCAACTCATCCCGCGCGCCCTTGCCCAACTCGGGTACACGGTCCATCCCTTCCATACGGCGGCCGAAGCCATCGAGGCGGTCTGCGGGGGCCTGGATGTGGACCTCGTCATTACGGATTTCGACATGCCGGGCATGACCGGGATCGACGTGGCCGTGGCCCTGGAAAAGAGCCGGCCCGAACTTCCGGTGATCATGGTCTCCGGCCGCAAGCGGGCCGCCGAGTTTTCCTCCCAGGCCGGGAATATCGCGATTTTTGTGAGTAAACCCTACAACAAGGCCATGCTCGGACGCGCGATCCGGGATGTCATGGACAAGGATCAATAATGGCCAGGATTCTTATCATCGACGACGACCTTCAGGTCTGCGAGACCCTGGAAAGCCTGGTTCTGCGGCTGGAGCACGAATGCTGCACCGCTTTGACCCTGAAGGATGGAATGGGGCATCTGGAGGACGGGGAGTTTGATCTCGTTTTTCTGGATGTGCGCCTTCCCGACGGGAACGGGCTCGAGGCCCTGGGACAGATCCGAAACCAGGCAGCGCCTCCCGACGTCATCGTTCTCACAGGGCAGGGCGACCCCGAGGGAGCGGAGCTGGCCATCCAGGGCGGTGTCTGGGACTATCTGGTCAAGCCGTCCCCCATCAGCCACATCAAGGAGACCCTGAACCGGGCCCTGGCACACCGGCAGGACAAGAAGGATCGGGATCTGGCACTGGACCTGACGGACGTGGTGGGGGAGAGCAACGTCATGAGGCTCTGTTACGAGCGTCTCGCCCAGGCCAGCAGCTCGGATTCCACGGTACTGGTCACCGGCGAGACCGGGACGGGCAAGGAGTTGCTGGCCCGGACCATTCACCGCAATTCAGACCGCGCTGAGCGGGCTTTCGTGGTCGTGGATTGCGCGGCCCTGACGGAATCGCTCCTTGAGAGCATCCTTTTTGGGCACACCAAGGGGTCTTTCACGGGCGCGGCCCGGGACCGGGTGGGGCTGGTCAAGCTGGCGGACGGAGGGTCGCTGTTTCTGGACGAGATCGGCGAGCTTCCCCTCTCGGCCCAGAAGACATTCCTGCGCGTGCTTCAGGAGCGCTGTTTTCGTCCCGTCGGGGCGAGTCATGAGCTGGAGAGCGATTTTCGTCTTATTTCAGCGACCAACCGCGATCTTGCCGCCATGGTCCGGGCAGGGGAGTTCCGGCAGGACCTCTTCTACCGCATCAACACGATTCATATCACCCTGCCTCCGCTGCGGGATCGGGAGGAGGACATCCTCATACTGGCCCGTCACCACATCGACAAGCTGTGCCGGCAGCGCAATATTCCCGTGAAGCAGATGGACCCCGAGTTCATGGATATGCTGAAGCGCTATGAGTGGCCGGGCAACGTGCGAGAACTCTTCAACACCATAGAACAGGCCTTTGTGCTTTCGGGGTCCGAGAAGACGGTCTATGCGCAACATCTTCCTCAAACGGTAAGAATTCGCGTTGCCAAGTCCATGCTTGGTAAAGACAGGAAGGAGAATCCGGAGACGGTCAATGCGGTTGGGGGCGAAGAGCAGACTTTGCCGTCACTCAAGGAGTTCAAGACAATGATGGAGAGGGACTACCTTCAGAAGTTGTTGCGAGTTCACGGAAAAGACATTCCGAAAATGCTCATTGTGTCGGGTTTGTCCCGCTCACACCTTTACGCAATGCTCAAGAAGCACGGACTGGATAGCTAACAGACCTCGTCTTCATCGTTTTCCTTGCCCAGCCAGTACTCCTTCCAAGAATCCAGAATGTATTCCGTCTTGACCAGGACGCTGTTTCCGTCGTTGATGCTCTGCCTCTGGATGGGCGTCAGCAGTTGAGAGAGGTGCATTGTCTCTCTCTGAGACAGGTGTCCGATATCGCCGCTTTTTGTGATGGTTTTTCCTTTCATTATAAACCTCCAATTCTTATCTATATAATGCATTTTTCGCGTTGTTGGCAAGTTGAGTCGAAATTAATAAGCAAAAAAAAAGCCAATGCGCCTGCACGCTGTCGGAAAAAAACGCAGGTTTGAATAAAACAGTTTGTTATGCTGGCGTATTATGATTTTTCCGATGTTTGGCGGGGACGGCCCTCGCCGAGTCTCCGGGACGAGCTGTGCCACATTGAGACACGCGGCGTTCCGAAATGGTACAGTCGAACGCTTTGCGTCATGTCAGACACCTGAAGAAAAATGGTTGTTTAGTCAACCAAATTTTGTTAGACAAGTCAGTCAAGCGCTGTCTGGAAAAACGGACTCTTCCGCCGTCGTCTTTTCCGATCGGTTGGGGAGGCCGTTTTTTTCGGCATGGTTTGTGCCTCGCAATGGTTCGGCGGATGAGAAAGAAGGGATGTCCGGAAATTCGGAATGCAAGGCTGTCTGAAAATTCGGACGGATCTCCCGTGAGGGGTTGACCCGCCTTTGACCTAGGAATTACGTGCGTTAACCGGATTGAAGTTGTTTGTTTGCATTGATCAAATATCGTGCTAGTTCACTTGGAAAACTCTTTCTGTCCTTTTTTTCGGACAAACGTGAGGGGGTGGCGATGGAAGAAATTTCTTCGTAATGGTATATTTCAATAATTTAAGTGACTTGAGGCTTGTTTTTCTGGATGGCATAAAACTTGTTTCTAGAGCGGCACGCATGGATTGGAGTGCGTTCGCTTCGAAACACCAACCTGGCTTTTAGGAGAAGATACATGGCAAAAAACATGAAAACCATGGATGGGAACACCGCTGTCACCCATATCGCCTACGCGATGAGCGATACGGCCGCCATTTACCCGATCACGCCCTCTTCAACCATGGGCGAGATCGCCGATGAGTGGGCCGCCCAGGGTCGGTTGAATATTTTCGATCAGAAGGTTCTGGTCCGTCAGCTTCAGTCCGAGGCCGGCGCGGCTGGCGCCGTGCACGGCTCCCTGGCCGGCGGTGCGCTGACCTCCACCTTCACGGCCTCCCAGGGCCTGCTTCTGATGGTCCCCAACATGTACAAGATTTCCGGCGAACTCCTTCCCGGCGTCTTTCATGTCAGCGCTCGCGCTATCGCGGCCCACGCGCTGTCCATTTTCGGCGACCACCAGGACGTCATGGCGTGCCGTCAGACCGGCTTCGCCATGCTGGCTTCCAGTTCCGTCCAGGAGTGCATGGACCTCTCTCTGGTCGCCCACCTGGCCTCCATTGAGTCCAGCGTCCCCTTCCTGCATTTCTTCGACGGCTTCCGCACCTCCCACGAGATTCAGAAGGTCGAGGTCATCGACTACGACGACATCAAGAAGATCGTGAACTATGAAGCCATCGCCGATTTCCGCGCCCGCGCCATGAGCCCGGCCAATCCGACCATCCGCGGCACCGCTCAGAACCCCGACATCTACTACCAGGGCCGTGAAGCCGCCAACGTCTACTACGACCAGCTGCCCGGCATCGTCGTGGAACAGATGAAGAAGGTCGCCTCCATCACCGGCCGCAGCTACAAGCCCTTCGACTACGTCGGTCATCCTTACGCCGAGCGCGTCATCGTGGCCATGGGCTCCGGTTGCGAGACCATCGAGGAAGTGGTTCGCCACCTGGTGGCCAAGGGTGAAAAGGTCGGCCTGGTCAAGGTCCGCCTGTATCGTCCTTTCCTTCCCGAGTTCTTCCTGCAGGTTCTCCCCGCCACCGCCTCGGTCATCACGGTCCTCGACCGCACCAAGGAGCCCGGCGCCAAGGGCGACCCGCTCTACAAGGACATCTGCACCGCCTACATGGAGCGCGGCGAAATGCCTGAGATCGTCGCCGGTCGCTACGGTCTGGGTTCCAAGGAATTCACTCCGGCCATGGTCAAGGCCGTCTTCGACAACATGATGGCCGCTGGTCCCAAGAGCCACTTCAACGTCGGCATCGAGGACGATGTGACCCACACTTCCCTCGAAGTGCCTCCCTTTGCCGACACCACCCCGGCCGGCACCGTGCAGTGCAAGTTCTGGGGCCTGGGCTCCGACGGCACCGTCGGCGCCAACAAGGAAGCCATCAAGATCATCGGCGACAACACCGACATGTACGCCCAGGGCTATTTCGCCTACGACTCCAAGAAGTCAGGCGGCATCACCGTGTCCCACCTGCGTTTCGGCAAGGAGCCCATCCAGTCGACCTACCTGGTCAACGCCGCCGACTACATCGCCTGCCACAAGGCCAGCTACGTGCACACCTACGACGTCCTGGAAGGCATCAAGGACGGCGGCACCTTCGTGCTGAACTCCGCCTGGACCGCCGAGGACATGGAGAAGGAACTGCCCGCCGCCATGCGCCGCACCATCGCCAAGAAGAACCTCAAGTTCTACAACATCGACGCCGTGAAGATCGCGGCCGAGGTGGGCCTGGGCAACCGCATCAACATGGTCATGCAGACCGCCTTCTTCAAGCTGGCCAACGTCATGCCCTTCGAGGAGGCCGTGGCGCTCCTGAAGAAGGCCATCAAGAAGGCCTACGGCAAGAAGGGCGACAAGATCGTCAACATGAACATCGGCGCCGTCGACCAGTCCATCGAGAACCTGGTGGAGATCAAGGTTCCGGCCGCCTGGGCCGACGCCGCCTGCGACTGCAAGGGCGAGAAGGACGAGCCCGATTTCGTCAAGAACGTCATGCGACCCATCCTGGCCCAGAAGGGCGACAGCCTGCCCGTGTCAGCCTTCGAGCCGGACGGACTCTTCCCGGTTGCCACTTCCCAGTTCGAGAAGCGCGGCGTGGCCATCAACGTGCCCGAATGGATCCCGGCCAACTGCATCCAGTGCAACCAGTGCTCCTTCGTCTGCCCGCACGCCGCCATCCTGCCCGTGCTGCTGACCGAGGAGGAGATGGCCGAGGCCCCCGAGACCTTCGGAACCATCGACGCCCTGGGCA
>CAZQYA010000032.1:0-22661 GCA_964597325.1 uncultured Desulfovibrionaceae bacterium | reverse complement strand
TGACGTTGCCCGTGGACTTGGACATCTTCTTGCCGTGCTCGTCGCGGACCAGGGCATGGATGTAGACGTCCTTGAAAGGCACCTCGTCCATGAACTGCAGACCCATCATCATCATGCGGGCCACCCAGAAAAAGAGGATGTCGAAGCCCGTGACCAGGAGCGAGGTCGGGTAGAAGGCGGCCAGCTCATGGGTTTTGTCGGGCCAGCCCATGGTCGAGAAGGGCCACAGGGCCGAGGAGAACCAGGTGTCCAGCACGTCCTCGTCCTGCACCAGATTGGTGCTGCCGCAGGTGCAACTTGTCGGATCCTGACGGGCGACAATGGTTTCGCCGCAGTCCTGGCAGGTCCAGACCGGGATGCGGTGGCCCCACCAGAGCTGGCGCGATATGCACCAGTCGCGGATGTTGTCCAGCCAGTTGTAGTAGGTCTTGTTCCACTGGGCGGGCCAGATGGTGGTGCGACCGTCCTCCACGGCGGCCCGGGCCTTTTCGGCCAGGGGTTTCACGGCCACAAACCACTGCTCGGACACGAAGGGCTCGATGGTGGTCTTGCAGCGGTAGCACTGGTTGACCTTGTTCTCGTAGGCCTCCTCGGCCGTCAGGGCCCCGGCGGCCTTGAGGTCCTCGACGATGCGCTCACGGCACTCGGCGGCGGTCATGCCCCGGTAGGCCTCGGGGGCGTTCTCATTCATGCGGCCCTGGTCGTCGATGACGCTGATGGCCTCAAGGCCGAACTTGCGCCCCATCTCCCAGTCGTTCATGTCATGGGCCGGGGTAATCTTCAGGCAGCCGGTGCCGAACTCGCGGTCCACGTAGGCGTCGGCGATGACCGGGATACGGCGCCCCACCAGGGGCAGGATGACATACTTCCCGACCATGTCCTGATATCGTTCGTCCTCGGGGTGCACGGCCACGGCCGTATCACCGAGCATGGTTTCGGGACGCACCGTGGCTACGGTGACGGAACCCGAACCGTCCTCCAGGGGATAACGCAGGTGATAAAGGGTCGATTTGGCCGGAGCATACTCGACCTCGTCATCGGCCAGGGCCGTATGGCAGCGGGTACACCAGTTGATGATGTACTTGCCGCGATAGACAAGACCCTGTTCATACAGGGAGACAAAAACCTCGCGCACGGCCTTGGACAGGCCCTCGTCCATGGTGAAGCGCTCGCGCGTCCAGTCCACGCTGGCGCCCAGACGCCTGATCTGATTCAGGATGCGTCCGCCATAGTCCTCCTTCCATTCCCAGACGCGGTCGATGAACTCCTCGCGCCCCAGATCCTCGCGGCGTTTTCCTTCGGCCAGGAGTTTCCTCTCCACAACATTCTGTGTGGCGATGCCCGCGTGGTCCGTGCCCGGGACCCACAGCACCGTCTTGCCGCGCTGACGCATGTAGCGGCACATGATGTCCTGCAGGGTGATGTTGAGAGCGTGCCCCATATGCAGGGCTCCGGTAACGTTGGGCGGCGGAATGACGATGGAATAGTTGTCGTTCGGTGTCGCGGAAACCCGGGACGCGTCGGGTGTGAAACTCTGGTGCAATTTCCAGTAGTCCAGCCAGCGCTCTTCAACGTCGGCGGGCTCATATCCCTTGGAGAGGGTCTCATTGGCCATCAGTATGAACTCCCATGAGCAGATTTCGGCAAAAAAGCGCCGGATAGCCCGGCGCCACGGAAACAAATTTGACTACTGGGGCGCCTGCCAAAAATCAAGCCCGACTTGCCCGTCGGACCTGTTCCTGCTAGGCGGAGAAGCTATGCAGAACCAGTCCGCACCCCTGACCGTCCTCTGGGACGAGTCGCACCTCTGGGCCCTGCTCCTGATCCGGGCCTTGCGGGCCCTGAACGCCCCCTTTACCCTGGTCAAGGCGCATGAGGTCCGCTCCGGCTGTCTTGAAGCCCTGCAACCGTCCGTGCTGATCGTGCCGGGCGGCTGGGCCAGGCTCAAGTCCGAAGCCCTTGGAAACACAGGGCGAGACGCCATCCGGGCCCACGTCAGGGACGGCGGAACGTATATCGGATTCTGCGGCGGAGCTGGCCTGGCCCTGTGCTCCGAATCAGGCATGTCCTGCCTGGACCTTTGCACCTGGTCGCGCAAGCCCGCAAGCCAGCGCCTGCCCAACTTCAGCGGGCACCTGCGCTGCGCCGTGCCCGGCCAGGACGGCCCAGCCCGTGAGGCGAAACTGCCCGTCTGGTGGCCGTCACAGTTCGCGCCGGACGAGAACCACCCGCTTGACGTCATAGCCAGCTACCAACGACCGGACACGGATTTCTGGTCGGCAGACCTTGAATGGTCGGACATCGCACCCGGCGAAGTCGGGCAATGGGAAGAACTCTACGGCATCAACCTGGACCCGGAACGCCTGCGCGACGAACCCTGCATCGTGCGCGGACAATACGGCCGCGGCTCCTTCATCCTGAGCTATGCCCACTTGGAAACCCCGGACTCCCCGCAGGCCAACGCCCTGCTCTGCTCCCTCCTCGGGCTGGAAAAGGGGACAACCGTACCGACCTGGGATTTACGACGTGAAGAGCCCCGCTGGGACGACGACGCCCTGCGCGCCATCCACACCGAACTGAACAACCTCATCGACTTCGGGCAGAGCCACTTCCTGATCTCATGGCGCGCCCCCTGGCTTTTGGGCTGGAGGCGCGGCGTCCCCGGCTCCCCCCTGAACTTCCTGCTGGCCATGATCTGGCAGGCGCGGCACACGAAAACTTCGGAAGCGGCCTCGGAATACTGGGCCCATCACAACGACGCGTGCCTGGAACGCTGCCGGGAATTCTGCCGACGGGTCAGGGAGTATCTCCTGGCCGAGCGGCGCATCCTGGCCACGGCGCCGTCCTCCCCGGAGGCCAGCGCCTCACCGGAGCTTCAACGCAACAAACAGGAACTTTTCGGAAAATTCCCCGGCTACGGGGGACTTTACGGAGAGATTCTGGGAAGCCTGGACGAACTGCTCTGGCTGCAGCTTAGCGCATAAGCCTTCGCGACAACCCCGCCTTAAGCTCTCCAAAACGTGCAGTCTGCGGCAACAGCGCGAAAAGCGTGTCCAGATACCCGCGCCCTGCGTAGATCTCGCGGCTGGCGGCGTGCACCAGCATCGGGCCCCAGGACGCGAGCAACAGCTTGAAATCGTTCACATAGCGCATGTCCGTATATGCCGGACTCTCCCCTGCCGCCACAACATCGGCCACGGATTCGGTCCAGCCGCCGGGCTCGTCCTCGAGACCCAGCGTGATGATCCCATCCCGCGGCCCGCCAGGCATCATCCTGGACAGGACCACGGGCACAATGTCGAGCTTGTCCGCATCCCGCACCGCCTCGCAGATGGACCGGACCAGCGGGTCCATGTCTGCGGGGAGCATTCGCTTGTTGTGCAGGCGCACGGCCTCGATGACGGCATCACGCTCCAACAAACTGAAATCTCCGAGAAAGTCGGAATCCTTCAGAAAACGGGCTCCCTCCTCCCCGTGATCCACCGACTCGTCGTCACGGTAGGTCCGGAAGCGTTCATACTGCGGAAACCTCCCCACGTCGTGCAGCAGCGCCGCAGCCAGATGAAGCATGGCCGGAACAAGCCCTTCCCTGGCTACGATCCGGGTGGTCAGGGCGTGAACGCGCAGGGAATGATCGCGCTTGAGATCGATATGTTCCCGCAGCTTGCCCACCCGAACCGCAGAGTCCTCGGCCATGGTGACGAAGCGTCTGCGCATGCGCCGCAGCACGCCCGTGTCCATCACAAGCCCTGATAGAACTTGTACAGATCTTCGTCGACGAGCAGGCGAAAGCCCTTTTCGGTCTCCTCGAAACGGATGACCTTGGCCGGGTCCAGGGCTACATCCAGGGCGTACTCGGCCAATCGAGTGGCCTCTTTCTTTGCGCCGTCGTCAAGTTCGTCGAACTTTGCCATCTCTATCCACTTAGTCATGAGCCACTCCTTGTTTCATAATCTATTTGCGCCAGAACTCAGGCACGAAAAGAACCAGAATCGTGTAAATTTCGAGCCGCCCCAGAAGCATACAGAAAGTCAGCACCCATTTGCCCAGGACCGGAATCTGGGCGTAGTTGTCCGTGGGGCCGACGTTCCCCAGCCCAGGGCCGACGTTTCCGATGCATGCCACCACCGCGGCGAAGGACGTCATCACATCCACTCCCAGGGCCGCCAGCATCAGGGAAGACAGCACAAAGAGCACGATGAACAGCACAAAAAAACCCCAGATGCTCGTCAGCACCTCGTCCCTGACCAGCTTGGGACCGAACTTGAGCGGACGTACCGCCCTGGGGTGCACCATACGAAACAGCTCCCGGTAAGCCTGTTTGAACAACAGCATGACGCGCATGCACTTGATGCCACCCGCCGTGGACCCTGCACATCCGCCAACGAACATGCACAAGAGCAACACGCCCTGGGCCAGGGGGAGCCAGAGCTCGTAGTCCGCAGTGGCGTAGCCCGTGGTCGTGATGATGGATGCGACCTGAAAAATGCCGAAACGAGCCGCATCGCTCCATGACTCGTAGGTGGAACCGTGAGTCGCAAAAACGACCACAACCGTCAGCACGGTCACGAAAATCCCGAAGAAGCGGAACTCCGGATCACGCCACAGCACCAGCGGCCGTCCGCGGAATACCTGGAAGTGCAGGGCGAAATTCAGCCCGGCCAGCAGCATGAAAAAGGAAATGACGTAATCGATGTACGCCGAGTCGTAAGCAGCGATGGACGCGTTGCGCGTGGAGAAACCTCCCGTGGCCATGGTCCCGAAAGCATGGCAGACGCTCTCGAAGACATCCATGCCGCCGACCCAGAGCAACACCACCTCCAAGGCCGTGAACAGGACGTAGACCTTCCACAGGCTCATGGCCGTGTCCTTGATGCGCGGCTGCAGCTTGTCGGCCACGGGTCCCGGCACCTCGGCCTTGTAAAGCTGCATCCCGCCCACACCCAGGAAAGGCAGGATGGCGATGGTCATGACGATGATGCCCATGCCGCCCAGCCAGTGTGTCAGGCTCCGCCACATCAAAAGCCCCTTAGGCAGGGCCTCGATGTTGGTCAGGATGGAGGCCCCGGTGGTGGTGAACCCGGACACGGATTCGAAGAACGCATCCGTAAAGGAGGGGAAACCTCCCAGGGCGAAAGGCAGGGCCCCGAAGAACCCGCAGGCCGCCCAGCCCAGGGAGACGATGACCATGCCCTCGCGGTGCTTGATGGACATGGGCCCCGGGCGCCGGAAGAAGAACATGAGAAAAAGCCCGGCCAGGACCGTGAGGCACAGGGAAAGGAAGAGCGGCGCCACGGAGGAATCCCCGTAGTACCAGCCGCAGGCCAGGGGCACGATCATGCACAGTCCCACACACAGGAGAATGAGCCCGGTCACGTGCCAGGCGATGGACCAGCGCATCAGCCCTTCTCCCTTCCCCGGGTCAGCATCTTCTCGACCTCGGGAATGGACTCCGTGAGGCTCAGGATGAACAGGCGGTCTCCGTTTCTGATCACGTCAAGACCAGAGGGGATGAGGACATGGTCCCCGCGCATGATGCACATGATCAGGACGCCCTTGGGGAAAGACAGATCCTTGAGGGCGTTGCCCACCAGGCTCGACGTTGCGCCGACCAGGGCCTCCAGGGCCTCGGCGCCGTCTTTGATGGCCACGGCGGAAAGCACTCCGCCCTTGCGCACGTGCTTGAAGATACTGTTCACAGCCGACAGGCGCGGGCTGACGATATGCTCCAGGCCGATGGCGCGCACCAGAGGCATGTACTCGATCTTGTTCAGCCGTGTGATGGCCATGGGCGTGCCCAGCTTCTTGGCCAGGAGGGAGGAGAGGATGTTGCTTTCCTCGATGCCGGTCATGGTCACCACCACGTCCATCTCACCGATATTCTCCTCCATGAGCACTTCCTGATCCGTACCGTCGCCCACCAGGACCACGGTCCGGTCGAGTTCACTGGCCAGTTCCGCGCAGCGCTCGGGGCTTTTGTCCAGAAGTTTGACGTGGATAGGCTTCTTTTCCAGGGACCTGGCCAGACGCAGGCCGATGTTGCCGCCGCCGATGATGAGCACGTCGCTCTTCTGGCCCGGCCGGTTGCCAAGAAAGGCAAAGACCTTCCTGAGTTGTCTATCCTCGCAGACAAAGTAGACGAGATCCCCGTCGCAGATCTCGTCGGAGCCGGCGGGGACGATGACCTTGTCGTCGCGGACGATGGCCGCGACAATGAGCGGCATGTCCCCGGCCTTGCGCCGCAATTCCTCAAGGGTCAGTCCCGCGAGGGGGTTATCCTTGGTGATCCAGGTGCCGGCGATCTTGATGCGACCGCCGGCGAGATCGGAGATGTCCACGGCGCCAGGGGCGCGCAGCATGTGCTCGATGGTGCGCACGACCTCGACTTCGGGGTTGATGATCAGTCCAATGCCGATCTCCCGGGCCAGCTGCTCGCCGTAGGCCGTGTACTCGTCGTTGCGGATGCGGGCCAGCTTGGTCAGGCCGGGCGCGAGCATCTTGGCGAAGGTGCAGGCCATGAGGTTGATCTCGTCGCTGTCGGTCACGGCCAGCAGCATATCCGCCTTGGCCACGCCGGCCTCACGCAGGACCAGCGGGCTGCATCCCGAACCCTCCAGCACCTGAACGTCCATGTGGTCGAGGATGCGCTGCAGCACCGCAGGGTTGCGGTCGATGACCACGACATCCTTGTTTTCCGAAGCCAGACGCTTGGCGATATGAAATCCGACTTCGCCAGCGCCGACGATGATGACTTTCAAGCGGAACTCTCCGGTTGCAGGTAACCTATCGCCCCTCTTCCCGGGGCCAGGGAGTACACCCGCGCGCAGGGGCGAACCCGGCGGCGAAGGCGTCCTTCAGCGAAGAAAAACGGACCTTGTTGGCCGTCTTTACCTTGCGTCCCATGGGACAATTCAGGGCATGAAAACGCCTGGAACTGCGCGTGCCGGCATACGCGTCGGCGGCTGCGGGCATTCCGAGAATGCGGGGCCAGAACCCTCTTCCCTGTTCCATGGCCAAGACCTGTGCCGACAACAGGCGGTCAGCCATGTCCCAGTTCTTGTCCGAGGGGTGAGGATAGACGAAAGCCGCCCCTTGTTCAATCATGACCAGATTGATCTGACGCCCGTCTTCGAGCCGCGCCATGCCTACCAATCTGCCATACCTGTCTCGACCGGCCCCGGACCTGTCGAGAACGATACGGCGCCCCCGGACCAGCTTCGACAGAACGTCGCGGGCCTTGCGACCATAGAACTGCCCGGGGCTGTCTCCATGGGCCGTCTCGGGTGCGTCGATGCCGCGTAGACGCAGGCGCTCCCCGCCGTCAAGGACAAGAGTGTCGCCATCCACCACAAAGTCGACCCGAACCGTCCAGTCCGCCGCCCAGCCGCACTGGACCAGGAGACAGACAAAAACAAACGCCGCCAGCCCCCGCAGGCACGATCCAAAAAAGAAGGCAACCCCGAGGGTTGCCTTGTGATGCCGGGACATGTGCTGGCTAGGATTCATAGTAGGACCTGAGCTGCTGGCTGCGCACGGGATGGCGCAATTTGCGCAGGGCCTTGGCCTCGATCTGCCTGATTCGCTCGCGGGTGACGTTGAAGAGCTTGCCGACCTCTTCCAGGGTGTGGTCACTCTTCTCACCGATGCCGAAACGCTTGCGCAGGACCTGCTCCTCGCGCGGGGTCAGGTCGGACAGCACCTGGGCGATCTGCTCGGCCAGCTTGGTGTTGACCACCTCGTCGGCCGGGGCCACGGCCTTCTTGTCCTCGATGAAATCACCCAGGCTCGAATCCTCTTCGTCGCCGATGGGCGTTTCCAGGGAGATCGGCTCCTTGGCGATCTTGAGGACTTTTTTGACCTTCTCCAGCGGGTAGTCCATGCGCTCGGCGATCTCCTCCGGGGAGGGGTCGCGGCCGAGTTCCTGGACCAGGTAACGCGAGGTGCGGACCAGCTTGTTGATGGTCTCGATCATGTGCACGGGGATGCGGATGGTGCGGGCCTGATCCGCGATAGCGCGGGTGATGGCCTGCCTGATCCACCATGTGGCGTAGGTCGAAAACTTGTAGCCGCGCTGGTATTCGAACTTGTCCACGGCCTTCATGAGGCCGATGTTGCCCTCCTGGATGAGGTCCAGGAACTGCAGGCCGCGGTTGGTGTACTTCTTGGCTATGGACACGACCAGGCGCAGGTTGGCACGGATGAGCTCCTGCTTGGCGTCCAGGGCGTCGGTGTTGCCCTTGCGGATACGCCACAGGATCTCCTCCAACTGCTCCACGTCGTGCATGGCGTTTTCCTGCAGCTTGTCCAGGATCTCGATCTTGCCGTTGACCATTTCCTTGAAGGAAAAAAGCTCCTCCATGGTCATGCCCAGTTGGTCCGCAGCGGCAACGGGGTTGATGGAGCGTTCGTCGAGCTGCCGGAAAATGCCGAAAATCTCGTCCTGGGATTTGCCCAGGGACAGAAGGTAGGCCGAAAGATCGCGCCGGCAGTTGTGCATCTGGCGCACGTAGTCGCCCACGGTCTCGATGATACGGTCGATGAGGGTCTTTTCGAGCTTGATGTCGCGCAGGCACTGTACCACGCCGTCCTTGTAGTCCATGATCTTCTTCTGGACGCCGTAGACACGCCGATCCAGGGTGGCGCACTCGTCGAGACGGTTATAAAGGGGCCTCTTCTTGCGGTAGATGGCTTTGACGTCCTCAAGGAGCTTGATGACTCGCTCGCGCTGATTCATCTCCTCTTCGGAAGGATCATCCTCCTCGATGGTCTTGACCACGTCCTTGAGCTTCATGCGCCCTTTCTTGAGATCCTCGCCCACGCGGACGAGCTCTTCCACGGCCACGGGCACCTCGACCAGGGCGTACATGACTTCAAGCTCCCCGGCCTCGATCTTCTTGGCGATGTAGACCTCGCCGTCGCGGTCCAGCAGGCCGACAGCGCCCATCTCACGCAGGTACATGCGCACGGGATCGTTGCTGCGGGAGGAATAATCAGCGCCGTCCTCGTCCTCGGCCAGTTCGAGCTTCTCCTCTTCCTTGGGCTCCTCGCCATCGTCCTCTGCGATCTCGATCCCGCGAGTCAGCTTCTCGTCAACGATGTCGATGTCGAGCTGATCGAAAATGACAATAATCTCTTCGATCTGTTCCGGAGTGTTGACTTCCGAAGGCAAGGCCTTGTTGAGTTCGTCGAAGGTGAGAAACCCCTTCTTCTTTCCTTCGGCGATCAGCGCCTGAATCTGCTGAACATCTTTGATATTGCTCATCCGTTCCCCCCAAAAGTATTGAAAAAACTTCTGCCCGCAGGCGTCCACACCCGCTCGGCCTCAGCCCTGGCTCCGCGTCTGGATGAGGGCCAGAAGGCGCAGTTCCTCCTGAAAGTCCCCCTTCAGGCGAGCCTTGCGCAGGCCCGCATTCAGACTGTCCAGCTCGCGGCGTCGTCCAGTCTGCTGCAAAAATTCCCTGATCTCTTCCCATTCGCCCCGGGCGTCATCCACGGTGACGTCGGAACGCATCTGGCATTGCACGTAAAACTGTTTCTCGCCCTGATCCAGGACGCTCAGGACTTCATGCGGGTTCACCCCGAAAATCTTTTCCCAGAAGGCCCGGCCCCTGTCCGTGGCCAGGGCCTCGTTCAGCCCCAGCTCCGCAAGCATGTCGTGATATTCCGGAAAACGCACTGCAAAGGACAGGATATCCCTGTCCAGCTGGGCCGGCTTGCATGCTTCCAGCCGCATTCCGCTGCCCGCGCCGTCCCCGGAAGCGCCGGGGTCGGGCAGGACCTGGCGCCACTGGGCCTCCGAAAGACCCAGGCCCGCCGGCAGCTTGGGCAGATAGTACGACTGAAGATCATGGTCCCCGAGCTGCCTCACGAACCCCCGCGCCCACTGCAACACTTCCTTGGGAGACCTGGTCTCGGACACGTAGCGCATGCAATAGTCGAGACCATCCACCGCCCGGGACACGAGCCCCTCCAGGCGTTCCCGCCCATGCTTCTGCAGCACGGAGTCCACATCCTCCCCTTCGGGCAGGCACAACACCCTGCACCTCAAGCCCTGGGCCAGGATCATCTCGGCGCTGCGCATGGCCGCCTTGCGGCCGGCGTTGTCCCCGTCGAAAACCAGATCCACCCGGCCCACCAGCCCCGAAAGGCGATGGACCTGCTCCTTGGTCAGGGCGGTCCCGAGCACCCCGCAGCTGTTTTCGAACCCGAACTGATGCAAGCTGAGCACATCCACATACCCTTCGGTCAGCAGCACGCTCTTGTGGTGGGACATGGCCCGTCTGGCCTGATACAGGCCGTAGAGGTGCTCCCCCTTGGTGTAAATGGGCGTCTCGCTCGAATTCAGGTACTTGGGCCCGTCCGAATCCGTCAGGCTGCGGCCGCCAAAGGCCACGGTCTGACCCGTCAGGTTCATGATCGGAAAAATGAGCCGCTCCCGGAAGCGGTCGTAATATGTTCCCCTGGAGGATTTGCTGACCAGACCGGCCTTTTCGGCGAGCTTCTCGGAAAAACCGCTCCGCCGCAGATGGTCACGCAGTTCGTTCCACGCGGCCGGGGCCCAGCCCAGAAAAAAACGTTCGACGATCTCCGCGGTCAGGCCACGCCGCGCGATGTAGTCTCGCGCCACCTGGCCGGCGGGCCGACCGAGCATCTGGCTGTAGAACTTCGCCGCCAAAGCGTGCATCTCCAGGCACTGCCCCTTGGAAAGAGCGCCCGGAGGCTGATACGCAGGGCGCTGCCTGGTCTCCAGCCCGGCCTCACGCGCCAGAGCCTCCACAGCCTCGCCGAATTCCAGACCATTGATGGTCCGATAGAACTCAATAACGTCACCTGAGGCCTGACAGCCGAAACAATAATAAAAGCCCCCCTCCGGATTGACCGAAAAGGACGGCTTGGTCTCCTGGTGGAAGGGACACGGGGCCACCAGCCTGGTGCCGGCCGGTTTGAGCTCCACGTACCTGCCGATTACGTCCTCTATGCGCAGGCGCGCCTTTATCTGCGCGATGAGTCCCTGGTCGAATGTGCTCATCGGGCTCCGTTTGCAAAAAATTTATCCGGCCAGGACCACCCTGGTCATGCCGTCGCCGCCCTCGTCCGCGTCGGCCAGGCGGTAGGTTTCCACGGCCCGCGATTGGCGCAGGTGTTCGTGGACAACCTTGCGCACGACCCCTGAACCCATGCCGTGCACGACCTCAACCTCGGTCCGTCCAGCCAACAGAGCCTTGTCCAGAAAACGGGCAAGCTCGGCCTCGGCCTCGTCGGCCCGCATACCCCGCAGGTCGAGACGAAGCGGGGTTACCGGTGCGGGAGCGCTCTTGACCACGACCTTGCCCCGGTCGCCCTTTTCCCGCTCCCCGGGCTGCACGTCTCCCAGACCAACCCACAGAAAAACACCGCCCATATCCAGGCGGATACGTTGCTTTTTCCCGTCGATTTCCTGGACGATCCCGTTTTTGTTCCAGGGCAGATAAAACAGGACCTGCCCTTGGGCAATGGCCTCGATGGAAAGTTTCTTCACCTTTTCGTCGCAAACCTCGCCCGCGCCGACACTCTCGCGCAGTCTGGAAAGCTCTTTCATGGCCTCCTTGCGACCGCGCCGACCATCCTGCCACTGGCGCATAATCTCCCGGGAAGCCTCGCGCAGCTCGGTCTGCATGCGAGCCCGTTCCTTTTCCAGCTTCTCGAGCCTGCGGGCAAACTTTCGCTCCTGCTCGGCCGCCTGAGCCCTGATCTTTTCGAGTTCCTCCTCCTTTGCGACGGCCAGACCGTTAAGACGGTCAAAGACCTCTTCGGCATTGCCGGCATCGAGGTAGAGGTACTCCTGGGCCCTGGCCAGGATGGTGTCGGGCAGCCCCTGTTCGCGGGCGACATCCAGGGCACGGCTGGCGCCGACCTGGTCATACCCGAGCTTGAACAGGGGTTTCCGGGTGTCCGGGGAAAAAATGACCGAAGCCGCCCGGACGCCCTCCCGTGAAAGGCCGTAAGCCTTGAGCGCCGGAAAATGCGTCGCCGCTCCGATCCAGGCCCCGCGTTCCAGCAGGCCATCCACCACGGCCTGGGCCAGGGCCGCGCCCTGGCTGGGGTCCGTGCCCACGCCAAACTCGTCGAGAACGACCAGGGTGCGCGAGTCAATGCGCGGCCAGACTCCACTGAAATGACGGATCTGAGCCGTGAAGGTGGACAGACTCTGTTCAATGGACTGCTCGTCGCCCATGGAAACGACGAAGCTGGTCCACAGGGGCAGGCTGCTGCCCTCATCGGCCGTGACAGGCAGACCGGCGTGGGCCATGAGGCCCAAAAGGCCCAGAGTTTTGAGGCAGACAGTCTTTCCGCCGGCGTTACCACCCGTGATGATGAGAGCCCGCTGCCCCTCGTTCAGGACGATGTCCACCGGCACGACCTGATCGTTGCCGAAAACCAGGAGTGGATGCCGCGCCTGCGTCAGGTGCAGCGGGCCGTCGGCCGCCACGTCCACGACGTGGGCATCGGATGCGGCGGCGAAATGACGGATGGCCAGAAGCCGGTCGAAACGCACCAGTTCCTCGAAGGTTCGCAGGATGGCATCCTGTTCAGAGCGGATCAATTCGCTCAGGAAACGCAGGATCTTCTGCTCCTCGGCCCGCTCCTCCTGCTTGTGTTCCTGCAGGGTATTGTTGAGCTCCACCAGAAAGAGGGGCTCGAAGTAACATGTCTCGCCCGATTGGGAATAATCGTGGACAATGCCCTTGATGCGCCCCTTGAAATTATTTTTGAGGGCCAGGACGTAACGATCCGAAGAAATGGTCAGGAACTCGTCCTGAAGGATGAACTGCAGATCCTTATTGTGGAAGAAATCCTGGACCTTGCGCGTACACATCTGGTGCACGCGGCGGATCTCCTGACGCACGGAGTAGAGCTCGGGCGAAGCTTCATCCCGGAGGCTCCCGTCCTGGGACAGGCAGCGCGAAAGTCCCGACCAGGTCTTGGGCGGCAGTGTCAGCCCGCAGACCAGGTCCACCAGGCCGGGATACCGCTCGGCATCGGCCTCGCCAATGGAGCCCCGGAGATTCGAGGCACCTGTAAGCATCTCCCGGACTCCGGCCAGACCGTCCAGGTCGAGATAGGCCACGGGATTGCGCAGATACTCGAAAACGCCGGACACATCGGGAAAGGCGGAGAGGCGCACGTCCCGATACCCGCAGAAATGAATGATTTCGCGGACAAGGGCTGAACGCCGGACGATACGGTCCGGATCGGTTTCCGGCAAAAGCGAAAGGCAGGCATCCCTGCCCGCCTCGCTGACCGCAAAATGCGAAAGATGCTGCAGGACCTTGGGAAATTCCAGCAGCTGTAATGTTCTCGGATCCATAAGATTATGAAGAGAGTCTTGCGCGCACCAGCGCGCTGAGTTCCTTGCCGTCGACGCGGCCGGCAAATTCGCCCTGGATGGCGCTCATGACCTTGCCCATGTCCTTCATGCCGGAGGCACCAAGGGCTTGAACGGTCGAGGCGACGACCTCCTCCAGCTCTTCCGGAGAAAGGGGCGTGGGAAGATAAGAGCGCAGAACGAGGCGCTCACGCTCCTCGATCTCTGCGAGATCGTTCCGGTTCGCGGCCCGGAACTGGTCGATGGATTCCTGACGCTGTTTGACCTGCCTGGTCACGACGTCAAGGACTTCGTTGTCGGCCAACTCGCGTCGGAGCTCGACCTGCTTGTTCTTGATGGCTGCCTTGAGCATTCTCAAGACAGCCACCTCATCAGTCTTCTTCGCCTTGAAAGCGGCCACATAGTCCTTTTCAATGCGCTCGGAAAGACTCATTACATCACCTGAAGTTTACGCATCTTCTTCATCAGCCTCTTCTTGGCCGCAGCTTCCTTCTTCTTCTTCTGGATGCTGGGTTTTTCAAAATGCTGACGCTTTTTCAGCTCGGAAAGAATACCGGCCTTCTCTACCTGCTTCTTGAACTTCCGCAGAGAGTAGTCGAACGTATCGCTGTCACCCATATATACACCTGGCAAACGGATCACCTCCCGTCCTCGAACTTATCCAGCGCCTTTTGACGCGCAGGAAATTTTGTTTCTTAAGACATGCATGAAGGCATGGCAAGAAAAATAAAGGCCAAAAGAAAAGGGCGCCAAGGCGCCCTTGAAAAGCTTCGGATATCAGACTGTTACATCTTTTCCTTGATAGTCTCGGCGAGAGACTTGAGGATCACGACGCCAACTCCGCTTCCGATTATCAGCAGAACAGCATAGAGAACTCCGAAAAAAATGGCATGATCAGGCTGCCACCAGGGCAAATCCTGGGGCAAAGGGCTCTGAACAGTTTCCCCGTGCAGCATAGCTCCCCCTTCTTATGACTTCTTACTTGATTGCTTCCTTCAGCTCCTTGCCGGGGCGGAACTTGACGACCTTGGAGGCGGGAATCTTCAGTTCTTCGCCGGTGCGGGGGTTGCGGCCGGTACGAGCCTTGCGCTCTTCAACCACAAAGGTGCCGAAACCAGTGAGGGTCATCTTCTTTTCCGTCACCAGGGTTTCTTGGACAGCGTTCAAAAATTCCGTAAGGGCACGTTCGGCGTTCGCCTTGGTCAATCCAGCCTTTTCAGCCATCTTGGCAACCAGTTCAGCTTTCGTCATCAGTCTTCCTCCTTTGCAGTAATTCACCATACGGATACGGCGAGACTCTCCAGAAGCCTCATGTGCCCCGCAGCCGTTAACATTGGTAACATCATTCAAGCCTGACCCGAAAAAAACACGGATTCGAATGCGCTTCTCCCTACTGGAAGAAAAGAAACATGTCTAGAGGGCCGAATTCAAAGAGGGCCTCGATTTCCGGCGCAAACGCTCAATGCGGAGGCAAACAGAATTTCACATCCAAAGTCAAGCGAATTTTCACGAAACATAGGCGATACCTATGTTTTCGGGCATCGGACCGCACATTCTGGTCAATTTTGCGTACCTGTGACGAGAGGTGCCAGGGCCCGAAGCATATCCGGGTCGAGCTCCTCGGGACGGACGCGGCGATCCACACCTCTCTCCAGACACCACTGTTCTACGCCCTCGGACCAGCGGCCCTTGAGTATGGATCCCAACTGCTTGCGACGCTGCTGGAACAAGAGCTTCAGCAGCAGCGACAGAGCCCGGGCCTCTTCCCTGGCCGGATCCGGCCGGGGAGTGAAACGCACTATGGCCGAGTCGATCTTGGGTCTCGGGGTGAAAACGTGTGGCGGAACAGTGAAGGCGTACTCGACCCGCGTAAAGTTGCCCACCCAGGCCGAAAGGGCCCCATAAGCCCTGGATCCGGCGCAGGCGGCAAGCCGCAGGGCCACCTCCTTCTGGACCATGAAAAGCATGACTTTCCAGGACCGGCAGCGGCTGACCATCGCCCAGAACCCGGCCGTCCCCTCCCAGCAGAACTCCAGGCCGTCGGCGTGGACCACGCCGACCCGCGGGAACTCGTCATGGATGAAACGAACCAGCGCCGAGTCCTTTTCCAGCGCCATGACGGGACCGTCGTGCTCGACCAGAATACGCGTCAGGGCACCACGGCCCGGCCCGATTTCCAGAACAGGCTCGCCCACCCCGAGATTCGCGGCGGCCACGATGCGTCGACAGATGTTGGGGTCGGAGAGAAAATTCTGCCCGAGGGATCTCTTGGGACTGCGAAACCCGCTCTCAGCCATGACGCAATTCCCGACGCTGGCGCTCAAGCTTCCGCCGGGCCCGTCTGTTGTGATAGAGGCGAACGGCGCGAAGTGTGAGAAAATAGGTTGCCAGGGACAGGGGGATGCCGGCGATGACGCCGCCCAGCGTGGTGATGAGCAGCCAGCGCCAACCGCGCGCCAGAAGCTCCATAATAGGTAGATGGATGAACTCGGTAATGCTCAGGGGCGTGATGTCCACCGGCACGAAGACCCTGCCCAGCATGTAGAACACCGGAAAAATCAGGGCCCAATTAAAGGGATTGCTCCACCACGTCCCCAAAGCTGCGGCGATGATGTTGGCCCGCATGATCAACGCCAGGGACACGGCAATGGCCATCTGCAGGGACAGGAGCGGCAATGCCCCGGCAAACACGCCCAAGGCCAGGCCCAGGGCGATGGAATCGGCCGGCGCCTTGATGCGAACGATGCGCAGATAGGTGTAGCGGCCCAAACGAGCGAGCCTTGTCCAGATTCTTTCCATAAGTTCACAAAAAAAAGGCAGTTGGGTGACCCAGCCTGCCTTGATTGGGGCGCGACGGAGATTTCGTCAGAAGGTCTATGGCCCGCATCTGCTGCTTGTCAATGCCTTTGGCCTCCATCATGCCCGAAAAAAGGGGCGGTCATGCCGCCCCGACAAATCATTCGGTGGGCGGCGTAAAGACACGCGTACCCAGGTCGCGATCCATCATGAACAGACCACCGCCGTTAGAACCGACCATGCGCAGCTTCTGGACGACCTCGTTCACGCTGTCCTCCTCCTCGACCTGCTCATCCACAAACCAGCGCAGGAAGCTGGCCGTGGCGTGATCCTTTTCCTCAATGGCCAGATCGACCAGGTCGTTGATGCGGCCGGTGATGTAACCTTCATGCTCCAAGGCGGCTTCCATGGCAGCCAGAGGGCTCTCCCATTCGAACTGCGGCTTCTCGATGGCATCGAGGGTCACACGACCGCCACGCTCGCTCACATAGCGGAAGAACTTCATGGCATGGAAGGTTTCCTCCTCGTTCTGGACAGTCATCCACTGGGCGAAACCACTCAGGTTCTTCTCCTGAAAATAGGCCACCATGGCGAGGTAGAGATAGGCGGAAAACATTTCCGCGTTGATCTGTTCATTGAGGGCTTTTTCCATCTTGGGGCTGAGCATCGGACACCTTCCTTATCTGAATTAGAGGTTGTGACTTAGAGCAACTTCTTCACTGCTTCGAGGACCGCGGCATAGTCGGGCTCGTTGGTCAACTCGGGAACGACCTGGACGTAGGCGACCTTGCCGTCGGCATCCACGACGAAAACAGCGCGGGCCAGAAGACGCAGGCCGTCGATGAGCACCCCCCAGGCCTGGCCGAAGGAGGCCGTCTGATAGTCGGAGACGGTCTGCACGTTTTCCACACCGGCGTTGCCGCACCAGCGCTTCTGGGCGAAGGGCAGGTCCATGCTCACGGTCAGGACCTTGACCTTGTCGCCAAGGGCCTGGGCCTCCTGGTTGAAACGGCGCGTCTCCATGTCGCAGACGGGCGTGTCCAGGGACGGCACTGCGGAAATCACGACCACCTTTCCTTTCACATCGGCCAGGGACACGGGGCCCAGATCGTTGTCCACCACGGCGAAATCCGGAGCGTCCATGCCGGGGGTGATCTCGGGACCGACCAGTGTCAGGGGATTACCCATGAATGTCACGATATTATCTCTTTTAATCATTGCGAACTCCCGTTGGTTTTGGCCCTGGCGACGCGACGTCAGCGCGATGCAAAACAGGCCGATTTTCGAAAGCATTTCGTACTTTAAGAACTTCACCGGACTGCGCAAGGGGACAACGCATTTTTTCGGCAAAAATCCGAGTCAAAGCATCCGGATTCCCATGTTCCGATTCCGGAAGTCAGAAATGACCCTTCATTTAATGTTCTTCTTACATCCGACCCGACATTGATGGACCCGCGACTCGGACAACGGCTTCTGCATGATGCAGGCGTCGTAACAGTCGGCCAAACGCTTGAGGCGTTCGAGCTGCCTCTGAGTTCTGGCGTCCTGAACCCATTGTCGCAACTCGCCCTTTGCGCCGAGGGGAACGCAGTCGCAGCCGCTCCCTTTGCCGGCACACCAAACGCGCGACCATTTCTTGTACAACCCGTCGATATGGGCGAGCAGCTTGCTGCGATCAGAATCCTGTGCCGGAGCGTCGGCCGCAGGCTGATGCGCCGGAGTCGTCGGCGCAGGTGCGCTGACCAGGCCCTGGGCCAGGTAAAAAAGCGACGCATCCACCTGGCACGAAGCGGCCCCGAGCTGAGCCAGAAGGAACCGAATCCGGGCGACGTCACGCACCCGGCACGCGGCGTCGAGCTGCGCAGCCAGTGTCCGGCATCGCAGGCCCGCCTCGACCTGGGCGATCTCGGCCTGCGCCGTGGCCGCCCAGGCGCACCCCCCGGCCTGCCGGGCCACGTCACGCGCCTGCTGCACCGCGCCCTGCTGCAGGGCCTGGACGAAACGTTCGCGCAGCATCCCGCAAACCCGGGACTGCACAAGGCTCACGGCCTCGTTCCGACAGATCTGGGCGGCGACCACAGCTTCCCGGATGCGTCCGTGGTAGGTCCCGGCGAGATCACCCAGGAGCCGGATGAGTTCCAGGGTCTTGGGCGGTCCGCTCTGGGCATCGCTCACGTCGGTGGCAGAGGGTGCGGCAACGCGGTTCCGCAGAGCCGCGTCACGTTGCCCGAGGGTCCGAAGACGGTCTTCCACGAGTCCTGGACAGCCTGACGCCGCGGCGAAATGCGCTTCGATCTTCGCGAGCACTTCCCGAATCCCGCCGACTGCCGAGCCATCCCCGGCCGCTCCGGAGGATGCCGCGACCTTCCTGGCATTTCCGAGCACTGTCCCGATCCGCTCCGCCGCCTCCCGCGCGGTACCCGTCGCGGCCGTCGCACGCCCGAACCCGTCGCTGCGCTCCCGGTCCGACATGTCGGGCAGCGGACGAAAGGAAAGCGCGGACATGGACGTCTCCCCGGTCAGAACGCCTGCGGCGTCCTCGGCCTCGCGCACCAGCCCCTGCAGCCTGGACATGTCGGCATCCGCAGTCTGCGACAGAGCCGAAAGCCCGGCGTAGTCGCCTTCCAGACCCTGCAGCAGGCCCGCCAGATCAGCACCGTTGGCCTGCAGGGCGCTCCGGCGGGTGCAGATGTTCGACGCCCTGTTCCCGGCCTCCACGCTCAGCTCGCCAAGACGGACGGTCAACGTCTCCACCTCGCCGTGCCGCGCCGTCAGCAGACGTCCGGTGCGGGCCAAGGCCTCCGCGCTCTCGCGCCGCCCGGCCGCCTCCCATTGCCCGAACGTCTGCTCATCCCTGCCGATCATACGCTCCAGGCCCTCAACCAGAGTCTGCCCCTCACGACACCTGCGCAAGGCCTCCTCGGCCAGCCTGCGCGCCTCGTCCTCCATGCCGCGCAGGTCATCCAGGGCCGTCAGCACGCCAAGAGGCACGGTCTGGGAAGCGCTGCCGTCGTCATCAGCCGCGTCGTCGAGGGCCACCCAGAAAACCCTGCGCGTCACGGGCTCGGCCCTGAACGCAGGGAACGACGGACTCGAGAGGCGCACGGTCAGTTCATGCTCCGTGAATTTGAGGCCCGCGGGATCCTCGTCCCGCCCGAAGAGGGTCAGGATGTCGTCACGCAGCACGCCCTTCGGAAGCCGGCCACGGGTCTCGGAAACCACGCGGTACTCCAACGCGACGTTCAGGGACGAGGCTTCGGGCACAAGGCGGGCGTCGCCGTGGACGGCCAGCTCCATGGGAATGGCCCTGCCGGGACGCCCCACCGGCCGGGGTATCTTCACTTCAACGCGCACGCCATCTTCCCGCAGGGCCAGGGGTTCCTGCGCCGCCACGGCCCGGGCCACGGAGGACTCGAAGCCCGCCAGGACCCGTTCGTGCCAGTAGGCCTTCTCCAGGGTCAGCTGCCGGTCCAGGGCCCTGCGGCCCTCCTCGCGCAGGACCTTGTCCAGACACTCCCGCCCCCCGTCGCGCGCCCCCTGCACGAAGCCCATGGCGCTCCGGATTCTGGCCTTTTCCTCATCCTCCGAGGCGACGCGGAGCTTTTTCTCCAGATCGGCCTTTTCGGCATCCCTGGCCAGGGCGAACGTCTCACCCTCGCGATAGCAGGCCACGAGTTCGTCCACCACGGCACCTTCCCAGTCGCCCATGAAGAAAGGCCGCTTGAGCGGGTCGTTCAGGTAGTTCATGACCTCACCATGCTCGCGCTGGGCCTCGATCCACTCCCCAAGCATCTTCTCGCGGAAATGGTATCGCAACCAGGCCTCCTCGTGATTCCACACCCGACGCCCGTCCCGCCGGGTACGGTAGGCGGCCTTGTATTCGTCCCTGTTCTCGGCCGTTATGAAATACGGAGCCGAGGCCTCGATCTTCATCCGCTCGGGGGTGACGGTCCGGGACACTTCCTGGAAAACGGACTCGAAGAAGAAAACCCTGCGCAGCCAGTACTCCCAGTGATCGAAAAACTCCGTGCGCAGGATCTCCTCGCGCACTGCCGCTCCACCGGATCTGGCCGCAGCCAGGCGTGTGGCCCTGGGGAGAAAGTGCGCCCTCAGGACGGCCTCGCGCAGCTCCCGGGACTTCTGGAGTTCCTGGGGAATGTTTACCTTCCGGCGCAAAATGGCGTTCTCCTGGACGCGACGCCAGTCCTCGTCATTGCGGATCATGGGCATGGCGCTCTCCCCTTCGGCCAGAGCGCTGGGGATGGCGTTCATGGAGCCCATGAGCACCAGGGACACAAGGTCGGCCTGGGCGGGTTTACCGATGAAATGCCAGCCGATTTTGTACAGGCTCTCCTCCAGGCCGTAGATGGCCAGGGCCCAACCCAAGGCGGCGCCGTACTTCGCCCCGCCGGGCACAGCGCCCAGCAACTGGTTGGTCAGAAAGGTGATCATGGGGGCGCCGGTGCCTGCTCCAAGGGAATGAGCGCTCCGGCCTAAGGAAAACAGCTTGCCCGCCACCGGAATCCCTTCGGAGGCGCTGAACACCAGCTCGCGCACGGCCGTGTCGCTGTCCCCGGTGAGCCAGGCCGTGGCCGCCTGGCCGAGGGAATTCACGGTGCCGATGTCGCACACGTTGTCCCAGTACTGGGAGGTGAAACCCGACACCGTGCGCAGCCGGGGCAGGTCGCGCCGGAAGAACTCGTAGACCCGGCGTGCGTTGTGTCCCCTGACCCCGCCGATCTCCTCGGCCAGGAGCATCTTCGTCCGCTGGCGAACGGCGTCACCGTCGGCATCCGGGTTGGAAACGCGCCGCAGTTCCGCCTCGTCGATGCCCAGGTCGCGCAGGAGCCGTGCGACCACGGCGTCGCTCTCGGCCATCTGCCCCCGCTTCAGTTTCTCCACCGCCGACGTTCTCGAAAGGATCTCCTGCCGCTGGGCGCGGGCGATCTTCACCAGGTCGTCCACGGCTCCACGTGCCTCGGGCGGCATTTCGGCAACGATGGCGCGCATCATGGTCTCGTCGTTCAGAAAAACAAAGGCCGCGTGCAGCCCCTTGACCCGCTCCACGATCAGCCGTGCGGCCGCGTCACTGCCGTGCACTGCCGCGGCCCTGGCCGCACCGCCACGGGTGAACAGGTCGCCCATGGCGCGCTTGGCGGCCGAGGCCGCGGCCATCCTGGCCGCCTGTCTGGCCTTGTCCATGAACATGCCCTCGGCCAGGTCCGCAACGCTCTTCTCGTCCATGCCGACCCCTGCGGCCGAGGCCGCACGCATGGCAGCCGTCATCTCGCGGGCCTCCGCGGCGAAATAGGCGAGCTTGGTGCCCGGCTCGGCAATGTCCGCCGTCCGGTAGTTCCGCCACTCGTCGGACCAGTTGGCCGGCCGGGATTCCGGCGGCATGTCCGCCAGCACCTTGTCCAGCTCGATGCGGTTCATGGTGTCCAGCACGCGCATGAGCTCGTCGGCGCTTGCGATATTGGGCGGCAGCCGGCCGCTGTCGTCGAACTCCGCGAAGAGCCGCCGGGCGAACCTCCGGCGGGCCCCGTCCCGCCCTTCCAGCAAAAGCTTCTGGTAACTCTTCTCGAGATTCGTGAGCTGCACGTACCCTTCGATCCAGCGGTTGCTGTACTTGGCCCGCTTGATGACCGAGGCCGCGTGCCGGTCCGTCTCCACGACATTCTGCAGCACGACGCCCAGGGCGCCCCTGCGGTCGATGTCTCCGGGCACGCCCGCGTACCTGAGGGACGCTTCCCGGGTCGGCAGGTCCGCGGTGATCCTGACGCCATCGGGGATATCGAGATCGCGCCGCCGCTGTCCGCGGGAATCCGCGACGCTTTCGATGATGGTGGTCCTGCCTTCGGACAGGTAGCGCCTGAAGACCTGGTCCTTGTAGGCACCGGGAATGAAATATGCGCCCTCGGTGGCCGAAAGGGCGGCGATATCGTCGTTCATCCCGGCCATGAAGCCGCGCCATGAGCTTTTGGACATGCGCCAGTCGATCATCATGGAATCGCCCGGAAAAACCATGATGTCCCAGTCCGCGGCGCTGGTCCCGGACATGTGGCGGGACCATTTCTCGTGAAAACGGGAGACGAGCCGGCCATGCACCTCTTCGGCGGGAATGGCGCGGCCCGTTTCGTCTGTAAATTCATCTGCGTCGGTGAATACGAAGAGATCGAGATCACTGCGGCCGCCGTTGCGCTTCCCGGCGTTATTGAGCTCGATGCGGACCCCGGTCTCCGCCACGACCTCGGCCCAGCACTCCAGCATGGCCTTCTCGCGCACCTGTCCGAGCTTCTCGTTGATGTCCCCGTAAGCCGGCCCGGCCAGGATGCGCTCCAGGGCCCCCAGGGCCCCGGGACGGCCATACATGCGCAGGGCGAAATCCCTGTCGACCTGGTCCGCGGAAACCCCGGGCACACCGTGGCTCGTCTCCCTGAAGAGCTGTCGGATGTCCCGGATCTGGGCGTCGGTGACAGGGGCTGCGGCCACGAAGGAA
>CAZQYA010000031.1:0-22688 GCA_964597325.1 uncultured Desulfovibrionaceae bacterium | reverse complement strand
CGCCCATGCTGGCGATCTCGTCCTCCATCTGGATGAACACCCCGTCCTTGACCAGAGGCAGACGGGCGGACATGACCTCGGCGATCTCCGTAGAGGGGGTGATGGGGTAGCCCGCATAGAAAGTGCAACCGGCCAGCAGGGCTCCCTCGACCACCGCCTCGTTGCCGAGGGCGAACATTTCGGTCTTTTTACGCTTTTTCGTGGCCATCTTCCTCTTCCCGGTTAGGTGTTCCAACGTTTTCCTTTGGGCCCGAAGCCTCCGCCGCTGTCCGACCGGATTGTACGGACCGCGGGTCGCCGTTGGCCTCCGTCTTCCTGCGGCTCCCCTCCCTGGGCGTCACGGACACCGCGAAATCGGGACAATGCAGTTCACAAAAGCCGCAGTTCACGCACTCCTCTTCCCGGACAACGTGGGACTTGCCGTCCGCCTGCATCTCGAACACGCCGGCCGGGCAGAAGGCCGCACAGATTCCGCAGCCCTTGCACCAGTCCGGATAAATCGTCACCTTTGCCTGGCCTTTCTTCTTGGACATAACCGCTCGATTGGATGTTGCTGTTACGCTGGGAAATACAAAAAGACGCGCCAAAACCGCCTGACGCAAGCCGGCCATTGCAAACGGCCTCTTGCCAAAGCTGAAAACTTGCCTGTAGACGAGGTGGAGCACGAACTGCAAAATTGTCAACAAGGACGCGCAACTACCCAAATATTATAGAAAATTCCGACCTCGTCCTTGTTTGCGCCATTACCCCATGCATGCAGGAATAGCAACTTCATGAAACACAAAAAAACATTCGTCGCAGATTTGACCGAAGGACAACCCGTCTCGGACATCTTCGCCCTTTCCCAGGCCCAGCGCAAAGAAGCCAAAAACGGCCCCTACTGGCAACTGACCCTGACCGACAGCACAGGCAGCATAGAGGCCCGAATCTGGCATCCCCACAGCCAGAATTACGAAGGACTGAAACCCGAACAATTCGTGATGTTGAACGGCCAGGTGGCCTCCTTCAAGGACCAGCTTCAAATGAACATCTCCGACATGTCCGTCATCGACTCCGCCGGCCTCGACATGACGGACTTCCTGCCCTCTTCGGCCGTCCCGCCCGGGGAGTTGCTCACGGAACTGGAAGCATTTCTGGCCGCGGAACTGTCCTTCAAGCCCTGGAAAACCCTGTGCAGGAACATCCTCAAGGATGAACGCATCCGCTCGTCCCTTCTGAGCGCTCCCGGCGCAAAATCCATCCACCACGCCTACGCGGGCGGGCTGCTGGAGCATACCCTGGCCATCATGCGCATCTGCAGGGCCATGGCCGAACTCTACCCCCAGGTCGACAAGGAGATTTTGCTCGTCGGCGCCCTGTGCCACGACCTGGGCAAGGCCTTCGAGCTGTCCCACGGCATCAGCCGCGAATACACCGACGCCGGACGCCTCCTGGGCCATATCCAGATCGGTCTGGAAGTCCTGGAAACCTTTCTGCGCAAAGTGAAGGACCTCCCCGAGGATCTGGCCATGCATCTCAAGCACCTGGTCATCTCCCACCACGGCGAACTGGAATTCGGCTCCCCGTGCCGCCCCCAGACCGTGGAGGCCTTTATCCTGCATTACGCCGACAACATGGACTCCAAGATCAACACCGTGCAGGGCGCCCTGACAGCCCACGGCGACGAGGGGATCACGGGATGGAGCGACTATCACCGCACCCTGGGACGCTACCTGTTCCAGCCCGTGCGTACCCCCGGGCCGTCCAGCGGGACGGAAAAACAGGCCAGGAAAACCGCCACCAAAACCGAAGATTCCCCGCTGCTCAAGGCCATGGGCTTCTCCTCAACTTCAAACAACCCGTGAGGTGGACGCATGTTTCTGACTTTTGAAGGCATGGAAGGCTGTGGAAAATCCACGCAGTGCACGAAACTCGTGGAACATTTTGTCCGCCAGGGCCATGACGTCCTGCGCACCCTGGAACCGGGCGGCAGCCGCCTGGGCAAGGAACTGCGCCGCATCCTCCTCGACCCCGCCAACGACGACCTCTGCTCGGCCAGCGAGCTTTTCCTGTACCTGGCGGACCGGGCCCAGCATGTGGCCTCGGTCATCAGGCCGGCCATGGAGGATGGCCGCACCGTCATCTGCGACCGCTTCGCCGACTCCACTGTGGTCTATCAGGGGTACGGGCGGGGACTGGAGCCAAGCCTTCTGCATCAGCTCAACGACGTGGCCGTACAGGGGGTATGGCCCGACGTGTCCATCCTGCTTGACGTGGACCCGGAGGTCGGCCTCAAGCGCGCCTTGACCCGCAACATGCGCGACAACAAGGCCGCCACCGAGGGACGTTTCGAGGCCGAAAGCATGGCCTTCCACACCCGCGTGCGTGAGGGCTACCTGACCTGGGCCGCCCTGCACCGCTCCCGCTTCCTGGTGGTCGACGCCAACCAGGGGCCCGACGAGGTCTTCACCGCCATCCTGCGCGGTCTGGAGGAAAAAGGCCTTGGCTAAACCCACCGTCACGGGCCTGGTCCTGACCCTCAACGGAAAAAAATATCTGGGTGATTGTCTGAAGTCTCTGGATTTTTGCGACCGGCTGCTGGTCGTGGACTCGGAAAGCACCGACGCCACGCGGGACATCGCCGAAGCCCGCGGCGCCACGGTGCTGGTCAACCCCTGGCCGGGCCCCAAAAAACAGTTCGAATTCGCCTTCGCACACATCGACACCGAGTGGGTCGTGTCCCTGGACCAGGATGAGATCCTCTCGGACGAACTGCGGGCCTCGGTCATGAAGGCTCTGGATGACCCGCAGGGCATGAGCGCCTTCCTCTGCCCGCGCACGTCCTTCTACTTCGACCGCTTCCTGCGCCACAGCGGCTGGTACCCGGACCTGCTGCCCCGCGTCTTCCGCCTGGCCGACACGGGCGTGCACGTCTCGGGGCCGCACTACGGCTTCGAAACCAGAGGGAAGACGCGCCGCCTGACAGGCGACATCATCCACTACCCTTACGAAAACCTGAAGCAGCACGTCGAGAAGATCAATTACTATACCCAGATAGCCGCCGAGGAGATGCACGCAAAAGGCCGGCGGGCGGGGGTCATGACGGCCCTGGGCCACGGCCTGGCCAGATTCCTGAAGATCTACGTCTTCCGTCGCGGCTTCCTGGACGGCAAGGCCGGGTTCGTGCTGGCCGTGAACTCGTTCTTCTACGCCTTCCAGAAGTACATCCGCCTGGCGGAGCTGACACGGGCAACGCGAGACGCCCAAAAGGCACCACGACATTGAGCCTCGCCATCGATGCATATCGCGTCATACGCAATACGCATCAATACGGAGGTCCTTACCATAGTGTAGAGATGCTCACCCGTGCGGCCGAGCCATCCTCAGAGGCTGCACCAGCTCGTCGAAGCGTTCCCCGTCCAGATACCCCAGGGCCAGGCAGGCCTCCTTCAGTCCCGTACCTTCGGCGTGAGCCTTGTGCGCCACCTCGGCGGCCCGGTCGTAACCGATGACGGGCGACAGGGCCGTGACCAGCATGAGGGAGCTTTCGACGTGCCGGGCGATGGCCGCCTCGTCCGGGACAAGGCCCTGCAGGGCGTGCTCCGTGAAGCTGCGACAAGCGTCGGCCGCCAGGCGCATGGAGGTCAGCAGGTTGAAGATCATGAGGGGCTTGAAGACGTTGAGCTCGAAGTTGCCCTGGGAGCCGGCGAAGCCCACGGCCGCGTCCAGGCCCATGATCTGGACCGCGACCATGGTCATGGCCTCGGACTGGGTCGGGTTGACCTTGCCGGGCATGATGGATGACCCGGGCTCGTTGGCCGGGAGGATCAGCTCCCCGATGCCCGCGCGCGGACCCGAGGCCAACCAGCGGATGTCGTTGGCGATCTTCATGAGGGACCCGGCCAGGGTCCTGACGGCCCCGGACGTCATGACCAGGGCGTCGTGGGCCGACAGGGCCGCGAAGAAGTTCGGGGCAGGCTCGAAGGGCAGCCCCGTCATGTCCGCGATCTCCCGGGCGGCCAGGCGGGCGAAGTCCGGGTGCGTGCCCAGGCCCGTACCCACGGCCGTACCCCCCAGAGCCAGGCGGCAAAGATGGGGCAGGCAGCCCTGCAGACGATCCAGATTGTCCGTGAGCAGGGCCGCATAGCCCGAAAACTCCTGCCCCAGGGTCATGGGCACGGCGTCCTGCAGGTGGGTGCGGCCGATCTTGACGACGTGGTCCCAGGCCAGGGCCTTGGCCGCAAGCTCGTCGCGCATGTCCGCGACGGCCGGAACGAGGACGCCCGTGAGCGTGAGGGCCGCGGCGACATGCATGGCCGCGGGAAAGGTGTCGTTGGAGGACTGGGACATGTTGACGTGATCGTTGGGATGCACGGGCCGCTTGCTGCCCATGGTCCCGCCGAGGAGTTCGATGGCGCGGTTGGCCACCACCTCGTTGACATTCATGTTGGTCTGGGTGCCGCTGCCCGTCTGCCAGACCCTGAGGGGAAAATGTTCCGCCAACTTCCCATCCATGACCTCGCGGCAGGCCGCCATGACGGCCTCGGCCACGTCGCCGGACAGCCGGCCCAGTTCCAGGTTGGTCCTGGCCGCGGCGAACTTGAGGACGCCGAAGGCGTGCACGACCTCGCCGGGCATGAGATCCTCCCCGATGCGGAAATGCGTGAGGGAGCGCTGGGTCTGAGCGCCCCAATACCTGTCCGCCGGAACCAGGGCGGTACCCATGCTGTCGCTTTCCAGCCGCATGTCGGCCATGACGTCCTCCAGTCTTCGGTCAGATCTTTTTGATAACGTTCTCAAGAGGCTTCTTGTTGGGCCCCTGGGTCTGTCGCAAGGGACGGCCCACGGGTACCACGGCCATGAACTCGCCGGCCGGTTCCTGAAGGAATTCCAGAATCCTGTCCTTCACCAGGTAGAGGATGCCGAGCCAGACCGCCCCGAGCCCCAGGGACGTGGCGGCCAGCAGCAGATTCTCCACGGCCGCGGCCGAGCTCTGAATTTCCATGGTTCGGAAAAAATCGAAGGCCTGCTCCTTGTCCACATGAAAAAGCTCCGTCCCGTGGCTGATGAGGTCACCGGTGTTGATCACGGCGATGGTCGCGGGAGCCGAGGCGATGCTGCGGGCGGCCATGCGCAGCAGGGAGGACGACGGCTTCTCGAAAGTCTTGGACAGGGCGGTGACGAGCTCGGCCAGTTCCAAACGCGCGTCGCCCTCGAGAATGACGAATTTCCAGGACTGGCGGTTATGGGCCGAAGGGGCCTGGTTGGCCGCATCGAGCATGGTCATAAGCTCGTCCTCACTCACGGCCTCCGGCGAAAACTGACGGATGCTGTGGCGGGCGTGAATGGTTTCCAGGGTCGTGTTGCACAGGATATTCATGTTCGTCCCCTTGCGACGGTGTTGATTGACTTTGAGCTGGGCCCGGCGCACAAATCCTTGCCGAGCGTTTCTGCAACCCCTAGCTCCAACATGGCACGCAAGACAACCACGACCCGCCGCCCGAAAAAGGCCGGACCAAAGCCTTCCGCCGGATTGTTCCGCCGCATCCTGCGCGCCGCAGCGTGGTTCTTGGCGGGGATCACGGCCCTCGTTCTCCTGCTGCGTTTCGTGCCTCCGCCCACCAGCGCCTTCATGCTCGCACGCCACGTCGAGCGCCTCCTGGACGGCAACGCGGGCCCGGCCGTCATGTACTCGTGGACGCCCATGAAACGCATCCCGCCACACATGGCCCTGGCCGTGGTGGCGGCCGAGGACCAGAATTTCCCGCGGCACTTCGGATTCGACGTGGGCGCCATCGCCCGCGCCGTGGAGCACAACCAGAAAGGAGGACCCGTCCGGGGGGCGAGCACCATCACCCAGCAGACGGCCAAGAACCTTTTCCTGTGGTCCGGGCGCAGCTACGCGCGCAAAGCCCTCGAAGCCGGGTTGACAGTGCTCATCGAACTGCTCTGGACCAAGGAAAGGATATTGGAAGTGTACCTGAACATCGCCGAATTCGGGGACGGCACCTACGGGGTCGCGGCCGCGGCCAGGCGCTTCTTTGACACGTCCCCTGCCGAACTCGACCGCCACCAGGCGGCCCTTCTTGCCGCAGTGCTGCCGAACCCGCGCAGGCTCCTGGCCCACCGGCCATCGCCGTACGTCCTGGAACGCGCGCGCTGGATCCGCACACAGATGCGCCAACTTGGAGAAAAACATGTCGATTTTCACTGACGGCACATTCCGGCCCGGACACCTGTCCTCCCGGTCCGCGGAGAAACTCTCGTGAGCCCGGGAATGCTCATGGCCGTCGGGGCCTATGTCAGCTGGGGGCTTTTGCCCGTGTACTGGAAACTCCTGAAGCACGTGCCCACGCCCGAACTCCTGAGCCACCGCGTGGCGTGGTCCTTTGTCACACTGTTGATATTCCTGGGTCTGTCGCGCAGGCTGGCCGCCCTGACCCGCCGTCTGGACTCGCGTATCTGGCGCAGTTCCGTCCTGGCCGCCCTGCTCATAGGCGTCAACTGGTTCACCTATGTCTGGAGCGTCAACGCCGGCTACATCGTGGAAGCCAGCCTGGGCTATTTCATCACCCCGCTACTCTCGGTCCTGCTGGGCGTCTTTGTCCTGCGCGAACGTCTGCGGCCCCTGCAATGGGCTCCGCTGGGCCTGGCCGCGGCGGGCGTGGTCTACCTGACCGTCCAGTACGGCCGCCTGCCCTGGATCGCTCTGGTGCTGTCCACGAGCTTCAGCCTCTACGGACTGGTCAAGAAAAAGAGCTCTCTGGGCGCCTTCGAGGGTCTGACCATGGAAACGGGAATCCTCGTGCTGCCTGCCCTGGCCTGGCTCGGATGGACCGAAATCCACGACGCCGGGACGTTTCTCCGGGCAGGGGTGCTGACGGATATGATGCTCATGGGCGCCGGGGCGGCCACCATCGCCCCCCTGGCCATGTTCTCCGGCGCCGCCAGGCGCATCCCCCTGTCCATGATCGGCGTGATGCAGTACATCGCCCCCACCCTGCAGTTCCTGCTGGGCGTCTTCCTGTACCACGAGCCGTTCTCAGGAGCCCAGTTCGTGGGGTTCAGCCTGGTCTGGACGGCCCTGGTCCTCTTCCTGCTGGAGCGCTGGCGCTTCAGCCACAGCCTGCGGCGGCCGGTCTGACGAAGGCATGAAAAAAGCCGGGGGGACCGGCTTTTGGAGGAAAGGAAACGCCCACGGCGAGCAGAGGGCAGGCGCCTTGCCTAGGCCAGCACGGTCCGTACGGCTTCTATTACGTCGGTCACGTCGGCGGCCGTAAGTTTGGCCGAGATGGGCAGGCTGACCGTACGGCGCCCGATATCCCGGGCACACGGGTAGTCTTCGGGCGACCAGCCGTAGCGCTCCTGGTAGAACGGGTGTTCGGGAATGGAAAGATAATGTACGCCCACGCCGATCTTCTGCCTGGTCATGGCCGTCAGGAAAGCATCCCGGCTGATGCCGGTCTTCGACTCGTCCACCAGGACGGAGAAAAGGTGAAAGGCGTGGCGCGTGTCCGGCTCCACAGAGGAGGGAAGGGTCAGGGGCAGGTCGGCGAGTTCGGCCATGTAGCGTTCCCAGACCGCCCTGCGCCGCTGCCAGTAGGTCTCGACCTTGTCCATCTGGCGCAGACCGATGGCGGCCTGAATGTCCATCATGTTGTATTTAAAGCCGGCCTCGGTCACAAGGTAGTGCTTGTACCCTTCGTCGCCGAAACGCTTCCAGGCGTCGGAGGACATGCCATGCAGGGCCAGAACCTTGAGACGCGCCGCATGTTCGGGGTTGCGGGCCAGAATGAGCCCGCCCTCTCCGGTGATGACGTTCTTGGTCACGTAGAAGCTGAAACAACCGAAATCACCGAAGGTACCGGCCTTGCGGCCATGATACTCGGTCTCGATGGCGTGGGCGCAGTCTTCGATGATGGTCAGTCCGTGCTCCCGGGCCACGGCGCAGAGCGCGTCCATGTCGCAGGAACGGCCGGCGAAGTGCACTGGCAGGATGGCCTTGGTGCGCGGGGTGATCTTTGCCCTGACCTTTTCCGGATCGATGTTCATGCTAAGCGGGTCCACATCGGCCAGGACCGGCGTGGCTCCGGCGTGGATGATGGCGTTGACCGAGGCGCAGAAGGTCAGGGGGGTGGTGATGACCTCGTCTCCGGGACCGATACCCGCGGCCAGGATGCTCAGGTGCAGGGCAGCCGTACAGGAGTTGACGGCCACGGCATGCTCCGCGCCCTTGTACGCCGCGAAACGACGCTCGAACTCGGCCACACGCGGACCGGTGCCGATCCAGCCGCTGCGCAGACAGGAGACGACCTCCTCAATCTCGTCTTCTTCGATCCTGGGTGATCCGAAAACCAAAAAATTCTCGCGCATAACTCTCTCCGCAATCAACCCCATCCCGTCATGGACGACAGGGCGATTAATCTTTATAGCTTGCCGATCAAAAAGAGACGGCCAAGGGCTATCCCAACGCCCCCTGCATAGCAAGGAGGATCCTATGAGCAACGAAAAATCCATCACCCTCTACGCCCTGAGCACCTGCATCCACTGCAAAAAAACCAAGGAATACCTGGACGACTGCGGCGCCAAATACGACTGCATCTTCGTGGACAAGCTCGAAGGCGAAGAGCGCAAGCAGATCATTGAGGCCATCAAGAAAGTCAACCCCAAGCTGTCCTTTCCCACACTGCTGGTGGACGAGGAAGCCATCGTCGGCTTCAAACAGGACCAGATCAAAGACGCCCTGGAGAGATGATGACCCCCGAAGAACTTTATGACAAGCTGCGGCCCCTGCAGGAAGCCAAAGGTTTTTATTTCAACAAAGACAAGGCGTTCGTTCTCGACCTCATGGAAAGCCTGCTCGTCAACCGCGAGCGCTACGGGTACATGGCCTGCCCCTGCAGGCTGGCATCCGGCAACCGCGAACTGGACAAGGACATCCTCTGCCCCTGCGTGTATCGCGAGCCCGATGTAGCCGAATACGGAGCCTGCTACTGCGGCCTGTACGTTTCCAAGGAATGGAACGAGGAAAAGATTCCCCACGATGTCGTTCCCGAGAGACGAGACCCGGAAAAACTTATGGCCGGGCTCCTCTTCGAGGAATGATTGACACGGGCGCCGCGCCGAGGCTAGTGCGCGGGCCCCGGAGCATGATATGCGAGATCAGGTTGAAAAGGCCCTCGAGTCCGTCAGGCCCATCCTGCGGGCAGACGGCGGAGACGTGGAACTGGCGGATATCCTGCCCAACGGCATCGTGCAGGTCCGTCTGACCGGTGCCTGCCAGGGCTGCCCCATGTCCCAGATGACACTGCGGAACAGCATCGAACGCGCCGTGAAGAAAATGGTTCCCGGCGTCAAGGCGGTGGAAGCGGTCTGACCCGCGCCCTGTTCCCATGGACCCGACACATCTACCCGCTTCCGCGTCCGGCGCGGAATGCGGCAATAGCCGGCGTGCGCCGGAAAGTGGAAGAACAATGACCCAGATCGTGACCCGATTTCCCCCGAGCCCTACGGGCTATCTGCATATCGGCGGAGCGCGCACCGCGCTCTTCAACTACCTTTATGCCCGCCAGAGCGGCGGCAAGTTCATCCTGCGCATCGAGGACACGGACCAGGCCCGCTCGACTCAGGAAATGACCGACGCCATCATCGACGCCATGCACTGGCTGGGCCTGGACTTCGACGAAGGCCCCTTCTTCCAGAGCGAACGCGGCGACCTCTACAACGGCTACGTGGACAAGCTCCTGGAGACGGGGCACGCCTACTACTGCTCCTGCACGCCTGAAGAGGTCGACGCCATGCGCGAGGAAGCCCGCGCCAAGGGCCTCAAGCCCAAATACAACGGCAAATGCCGGGAACTGGGCCTCGGCCCCGGCCCCGGCAGGGTTGTCCGTTTCAAAACGCCGCTCACGGGCAAGATCGTCTTCGACGACATCGTCAAGGGTCCCATTGCATGGGACGTGCAGGAAATGGACGACTTCGTCATCCGCCGCGCCGACGGATCCGCCATCTACCAGATGGCCGTAGTCGTGGACGACGCCCTCATGGGCGTAACCCATGTCATCCGCGGGGACGACCACCAGAACAACACGCCCAAGCAGATTCTCATCTACGAGGCCCTCGGCTTCCCGCTGCCGAAATTCGGCCACGTGCCCATGATCCTCGGACCCGACAAGAAAAAAATGAGCAAGCGCCACGGCGCGACCTCGGTCATGATGTACAAGGATCTTGGATACCTGCCTGAAGCCATGTTGAGCTACCTGGTGCGCCTGGGCTGGTCCCACGGCGATGACGAACTCTTCACCAAGGACGAACTCCTCGAAAAATTCTCCCTGGACGGTCTGGGCAAATCAGCCTCGGTCTTCGACATGGAGAAGCTCAACTGGACCAACAGCCACTTCATCAAATCCGCGGACATACCACGGCTGGCTGGACTGCTCGACGAACTGATCCGCCAGGACACGGACTTCGAGCCGGCTCAGGAGTACCTCGAAACCATCGTGCCCCTGTACCAGACACGCGCCAAGACCCTGAAGGAAATGGCCACCCAGGCCGCCTTCTTTCTGCACGACGCAGGCACCCTGCCCTACGACCAGGCCGCCGTGACCAAGTTCCTGACTCCGGAAACGCGGGAGCACCTGAAGGTCCTGGCCGGACGCATGGAAGCCTTGGGCGCCTTTGACAAAGAAAGCCTGGAAGGCGTGGCCGCAGCCTATCTGGAAGAAACCGGCCTCAAATTCAAGGCCCTGGCCCAGCCCATCCGGGTGGCCATCACCGGTTCCACAATGAGCCCTGGCCTCTTCGAAACCATGGAAGTCCTGGGACGCGAACGCACCATGGAGCGCTTCCGCAAGGCCCTGACCCTGTAGACAAAGGCCCGGGAGACCGGGCCGTTCCATTCCCTCAACCGGTCGGCTCAACCCCATCCAGCCGGTCCATCCCGTCCATCTCGACCATAAGGTCCAGCCCATGTACGACTACCAGAAAAACCGCACCTTCACGGCCCAGATGGCCGACGGCATCGAGGACCTGGTCCGGACCGAACTCGGGGAACTGGGAGCCTCGAACTTCGAGACCGGTTTCCGCTTTGTGCGCTTCACGGCCGACGATCAGACCCTGTGCCGCGTCGTGTACCGATCTCGCCTGATCACACGTGTGCTCGCGCCATTGACGCGCTTCCCATGCCTCACGGACAAAGCCCTGTATTCCGGAGCACAGGATCTGCGCTGGTCGGATTTCCTGAACCCCGACATGACCTTCGCGGTCTTTGCCAATGTCTCCAAAAGCGCCATCGGCCATTCCCAGTATGCGGCTTTGAAACTCAAGGACGCCGTGGCCGACTGGTTTCGCGACCGGACGGGCCGCCGTCCCAGCGTGGACCCGCGTGAACCGGACGTTTGGCTGCACCTCCATATCCACGAGGACACGGCGACCATCAGCCTGGACGCCTCGGGCGGCTCCATGCACCGCCGCGGCTACCGCGTGCAGAGCATCGACGCGCCCATGGCCGAAACCGTGGCCGCGGCCATGATCCGCATGAGCGGCTGGAATGGACGGACTCCCCTGATCGACCCCATGTGCGGCTCTGGCACCATCCTGTGCGAGGCCCTCATGCATTCCGTCGGCCTGCCGGCGGGCCTGTTGCGGACAAACTTCGGATTCCTGCACCTGCCGGACTTCCCCGTACAGATCTGGGACCACGAACGAGAGGCCGATCCGGCTGGAGAACTCGAGGCGGACTTGCGAGGTGGGGACATCGATCCCGCCGCGGTGGAAGCCACCCGGGCCAACCTCTCGCGCCTGCCCGGTGGCGACGAGGTCATCGTCGGCCGCAAGGACTTCTTTGAACGCAGGGATCTCGCCGGCACGACCATCATCTGCAATCCCCCCTACGGCATCCGCATGGGCAGAGGCGAAGACATGGGAGACTGGTTCAAAAAATTCGGCGACCATCTCAAAAGGCACTGCCGGGAATCCGAGGCCTACGTCTACTTCGGAGACAGGGCACTGCTCAAGCGCATCGGACTCCGGCCCGAATGGAGAAAGCCCCTCAGAAACGGCGGACTTGACGGCCGTCTGGCCAAATTCGTGATGTACTGAAAACGCCCTGGAGGAAGCACGGTTTTCCCCTCCATCCTGTTGACAGAATAACCCCATTGATTCACTTTGGAAACGACCTTCCAATTGGTTCGCCCTCCGCATGACCGGCGGATTTGTCCCGAACGATTGGCATAATGTTCCATTCATCAATAGGAGGCTTGTATGATCTTCGTGCTCCCAGATCTTCCCTATGCCAAGGACGCCTTAAGCCCGTACATCAGCGCCAAAACCTTTGACTTTCACCACGGCAAACACCACCAGCTCTACATCGACAATACGAACAAGCTGATTGCGGGCACCGACTTCGAAGGCCAGACTCTCCGGGAAATCATCATGGCCACGGGCGGCGATGCCTCCAAAACGGGCATTTTCAACAACGCCGCCCAAGTCTGGAACCACTCCTTCTATTGGCGCTGCATGAAGCCCGGCGGTGGCGGAGCACCCACCGGACCTGTCGCAGAAGCTATCAACCAGTCCTTCGGCAGCTACGAAAATTTTTCCAAGGCTTTCAAGGAAGCCGGCATGACGCAGTTCGGCAGCGGATGGGCCTGGCTGGTACAAAAAGACGGGAAGCTGGAGATCATGAAGACGCCCAACGCCGACACCCCCATGGTACACGGCGCCAAGGCCCTGCTGACGGCCGACGTGTGGGAGCACGCCTACTACCTCGATTATCAGAATCGTCGCGCTGAATACCTGCAGGACTTCCTGGACAAGCTCATTAATTGGGACTTCGTGAACCAGCAATTCGCGAAATAGAAACGCAAACAGAAAAGGCGACCCGAAGGTCGCCTTTTCTGTTTGGCACAAAGACTGGTAACGTCTAGTTGGCGGCGGGTTTGGTCACGGCGCCGGAACGGATGCAACTGGTGCAGACGCGCATGCGCTTCACTTCACCGGACTGCAGCTGGGCGCGTACGGTCTGAAGATTGGGCATGAAACGACGCTTGGTCTTGTTGTTGGCATGGCTGACATTGTTGCCTACCTGGGGGCCCTTCCCGCAAACTTCGCATACCTTTGACATATCGTCCTCCCTGAATAGTGCTGTAAATATCTTAAGCTGTCATGGCCTGGCAGCTCTGAGACCTTCCGGCAGGCCATGATCATGATTTGCTGCCAGAGGAATTTGCATCCATATATCCGCCCGTCGGGAATGGCAAGTAAAAATCCTTGACAGGAAAAAGAAGAGCCATATACACCTTCCGATTCGAGGTACATATGATCGAACACTGGATTGGGCTGTCACATCTCCCGGCGCATGGTCGGGAATTTTCTTTTGAGGATCAGGAACTCTGGCGCGAACTCTGGCGCGAATTCCACTGCGACTTCGATGTCGCGAAACCTCTGAAATCCACGATGTTCATCGTTCCCCAGCAGGACGGCTTCCTGATCCAAGGCCGAATCGGCGGCTTCGTCAAGGCTTCCTGCCACCGCTGCCTTGAAGAGGCAATCGTCGAAATCGACCATGCCTTCGACACCTTCGAAGCCTTCGAGGACGTCGAGGAGATCGAAGGGGAAGAGAGCTGCCTGCGCAATACTGACGCGGGCTGGGAACTCAACGTGGCCGCCCTTTTGTGGGAGGAGTTCCTCCTGGGCATGCCCGAAAAAATACTTTGCGCCGACACGTGTTTGGGGCTATGCCCGCACTGCGGTAAAAACAGGAACCTGGAACATTGCGACTGCAGCGACCTGAACGACCAGTCTCCACTGGCCCAGGCGCTACAAGGCGTTAAAATTAAAACCAATTAGATCTTGTTCACGATAGAGGTGCCATCATGCCATTACCCAAGAAGAAAACATCCAAGTCCAGAAGAAACATGCGCCGTTCCCACGATCACGTCGCCGTGCCCAACGTCGTGTACTGCGAATGCGGCGAAGCCAGCCTGTCCCACTGCATCTGTCCCGGCTGCGGGAAGTATAGGGGACGCCAGTACACCAAGGCTGCAGATGCCTAAAAACATCTGTCTCGCCGTGGACGCCATGGGGGGAGATTTCGGCCCGGAAGTAAATATTCCGGGCTCCCTGGCGGCGGCCCGCGAGACCGGGGCCAAAATAATCCTCGTCGGAGACGAGCCGTCCATCCGCAAGGAATTGGACCGGCATCCGCATACCGACGTGGACTTTGAGATCGTGCACACCACCCAGGTGGCAGGCATGGCCGAAAAGCCGTCGGAAATCCTCCGACGCAAAAAGGACAGCTCCATGCAAGTGGCCTTCCGCCTCGTGCGCGAAGGGCGCGCACACGGCGTGATCTCCGCCGGCAATTCCGGAGCCGCCCTGGCCTGCGGCATGTTCATCCTTGGTCGGATCAATGGCGTGGACCGCCCGGCCCTGGCCTCCATCATGCCGACCCTCAAAAAGCCCATCGTTCTCATCGACGTGGGAGCCAACGCCGACTGCAAGCCATACAATCTGGTCCAGTTCGGTCTCATGGCTGAGGTGCTTGCCAAGCATGTCCTGGGGATTGCCGCACCCAAGGTCGGCATTCTGAGCATCGGCGAAGAGGAGGGAAAGGGCAACGCCCTGACCAAGGACGCCTACAACCTGCTCAAAGGCTCCTCCCTGAACTTCATCGGCAACATCGAAGGCCGCGACGTCTTCACGGGCGAAACAGACGTCATCGTCTGTGACGGCTTTACGGGCAACGTGGCCCTGAAACTCAGCGAAGGGCTGGGATCTGCGCTGGCGTCCATGCTCAAAACCGAACTCAAGAAGTCCATCTGGTCCCGACTCGGGACCCTGATAGCGCTGCCCGCATTCAAAAGATTCGGCAAGAAGATCGACTACGCCGAATACGGCGGAGCCCCCATCCTGGGTCTCAACGGCATCGCCATCGTCTGCCATGGCAAGTCCAGCGCTCGCGCCATTACCACCGCCCTGCAACAGGCAGCCCTCTTCGTGCAGAAAAAGTCGAACGATCATCTGGTCCAGACCCTGCACGCCAACACAGAACTGAGCCTGTTTTCCCGGACAGGCCAGGCGTCCGCCGTTCGGCAGGAAGCTTCGGCACTGTAGCTCCCCGCCCCGGCCAGACGGATCCCAAGGGAAGTTAGGAATCCTTACATGTCTTCACGATGTTTCATCTCCGGCCTGGGCCTGCACCTGCCCCGTACCGCCGTGACCAACGCCGACCTCGAGCGCATGGTCGACACCTCTGACGAGTGGATTCTGTCACGCACCGGCATCAGAGTCCGACATATCGCCCAGGAGGACGAGCCCTGTTCCGTTCTGGCGTACCATGCCGCTTGCAAAGCCATGGAAAACGCCGGTCTGACGCCCCAGGATCTGACCCACATCATCGTCGGCACGTTTTCGGGCGACTATGTCCTGCCGAGCACAGCCTGCGTCCTGCAGGACATGCTCGGCCTCAAGGGCCTGCCCGCATTCGACCTTTCCGCAGCCTGTTCAGGGTTCCTTTATTCCCTGGAAACAGCCCGCGCCTTCACCTGCCTTCATCCCGAAGCCCGCGTCCTCGTGGTCGGCAGCGAAGTGGTCACCTCCCGCATCAACTTCGAAGACCGCACGACCTGCGTCCTCTTTGGCGACGGTGCCGGTGCCGCAGTGGTCACGGGACAGGCCAACCCGGGCAAAATCAGGGTCCTGGACGCCATGCTCAAGGCCGACGGCTCCGTCGGCGGGCTCCTGACGGTCCACGGCGGCGGGTCGGCATGCAGACCGGTCCTCGGCCAACCCGTGGACGACAAATATTTCGTACAGATGAACGGCCGCGACGTGTTCAAGCACGCCGTGCGCTGCATGGTCGAAATTTCGGGTACGGTTCTGGCACGCAATGGGCTGACCGCCAACGATGTGGACCTGATCATTCCGCATCAGGCCAACATCCGCATTATCGAGGCCATCACCAAGAAGCTTGACGTGGACAAGGACAAGGTCTTCGTGAACGTCGACAGCATCGGAAACACTTCGGCCGCGTCCATACCCATAGCTCTCACGGAAGCCGTCGCCACCGGCCGCATCCAGCCGGGCATGAAGGTGCTGCTTTCGGCCTTTGGCGGCGGGTTCACCTGGGCTTCTGCCCTGTTGCAATTTTAGCGGTCATTGAGTAACCACTCAATTCCTGCGTTTCCAGCAACACCACGAGGTCAACCATGAGCGAAAAGATCAAGACCGCCCTGGTCACCGGAGGCACCCGAGGAATCGGCAAAGCCATCGTAAAAAGACTTGCAGGCTTGGGGTACCAGGTTTATTTCACCTACGTCAGTCGTCCGGAACTGGCTGAAGGCGTCTGCGCGGAGGTCGCCGCGGAAGGCGGAGCCGCCCGGGGCTTCCAACTCGATGCGAGTGATTGGGATGCCGTTGAAGCCTTTTTCACCGAACACATCAAGGATAAAGTCTCCCTCGACGTGCTGGTGAACAACGCCGGCATCACCAAGGACGGACTGATCATGCGCATGAAGCGCGAACAGTGGGAGCAGGTGCTCCAGGTCAACCTGACGGGGGCCTTCGTCTGTCTGCAGCAGGCGGCCAAGATCATGCTCAAGCAACGGCGCGGACGAATCGTCAATATTTCTTCCGTCGTGGGTCAGATGGGCAACGCCGGGCAGGCCAATTATTGTGCCTCCAAGGCTGGCCTCATCGGACTGACCAAGGCGGCGGCCCTTGAGCTCGGAGCGCGCGGAGTAACCGTCAACGCCATCGCGCCGGGCTTCATCGAGACCGACATGACTGAAACACTTCCCACGGAAGTGCGGGACAAGTACCTTGAACGCATTCCCCTGGGCAGCCTCGGGTCGGCACAGGCAATCGCCGACGCCGTGGCCTATCTCGCATCCGACCAGGCGTCCTACATCACCGGTCAGGTGCTCGGAATCAACGGCGGCATGTATCTGTAGCCGGATTCCGCAATTCGCACGAATACACACTTTGGAGGAAAGCAATGTCTATTGAAGAAAAAGTCAAAGAACTGGTGGTGGAGCAGCTGGGCGTTTCCGCGGATGAAGTGAAGCCTGAGTCCTCCTTTGTGGAGTCCCTGGGTGCCGATTCCCTCGACCTGACAGAGCTGATCATGGCCATGGAAGAGGAGTTCGACATCGAAATCGATGACGAGGACGCCCAGAAAATCGCCACGGTTCAGGACGCTATCAACTATATCAAAGCCAAGTCCTAGAACCACATTGTCGCCAGACACGGTACCCCGTTACGGCTGGGGTACCTTTTTTTTCACACACCGCCTTGTGGAGCACTCCGCAGGGCATGTCCCTTTTCAGAGATCATCATGATTGGTAATCGCGTTGTCGTGACCGGCCTTTCGGCCCTGACCCCCATCGGAAATACCCTGCAGCAGAGCTGGACCAATCTCCTGGCCGGCGTCAGCGGCATCGGCCCCATCACCCTCTTCGACTGCGCGGCGTTCGAAGCGCGGATCGCGGGAGAACTCAAGGATTTCAAACCCACGGACTACGTCTCTGCCAAGGAGGCCAAGCGCATGGACCGCTTCGTCCAGATCGCCGTAGCCGCGGGCAAGCAGCTCATGGAAAACTGCGGGCTGGTCATGGACGAAGAGATGGCGCCCGAGGTGGGTGTGCTGCTGGGCTGCGGCCTGGGCGGCCTGGCCACCATCGAGGACTTTCACAACAAATTGATCAAGTCCGGCCCCAGCCGCATCTCCCCGTTCTACATCCCCATGCTCATCGCCAACATGGCGGCCGGACAGATTTCGATCCATACCGGCGCCAAAGGGCCAAACCTGGTGACCACCTCGGCCTGCGCATCGGCCACCCATGCCATCGGATACGCATTCTCGGACATCAAGCTCGGCCGGATCAAGGCCTGCATCACCGGCGGCGTGGAGTCGACCATCACCCCCATGGGTGTTTCGGGCTTCACGGCCATGAGGGCCCTGTCCACACGAAACGACGAGCCCCAGAAGGCCAGCCGGCCCTTTGACGCCGATCGCACCGGCTTCATCATCGGCGAAGGTGCCGGGCTGCTCATGCTTGAGGAACTGGAACACGCCAAGAAGCGCGGCGCCAGAATCTACGCCGAGGTCGTAGGGTACGGAGCCTCCGGCGACGCCTACCACATCGCGGCTCCCGAAGAATCGGGTACGGGCATGTCCCAGGCCATGAAGTGCGCCCTGCGCGACGCCGAACTGGCCCCGGAACAGATTTCCTTCGTGAACGCACACGGCACTTCGACCAAGCTCAACGACAAAACCGAAACCAAGGCCATCAAGGATGTCTTCGGCGACCACGCCTTCAAGATGCCCATCACCGCCAACAAGAGCATGATCGGTCACCTTCTTGGCGCCGCCGGCGGCGCTGAGGCCGTTTTCACGGCCATGAGCCTGACCGAAGGCATCGTGCCGGGCACCATCAACCAGGACACCCCCGATCCCGACTGCGACCTGGACTACACACCGAATGGCAGCCGTGAAATGGCCCTGGAATACGGAATCAGCAACTCGTTCGGATTCGGCGGCACCAACGCCTCCGTGATCCTGCGCAGTTTCAAATAACGATCCGCCGCTTGCGCGGCTCAACAGAGTGGAGATACCATGGACGAACTCACACGCCAGGATCCGCAGATAGCCAAGGCCATCCAGCTGGAGACCAATCGCCAGATCACCAAGCTCGAGCTCATCGCCTCGGAGAACTTCACCTCCCGTCCGGTGCGCATCGCCATGGGCAGCGTCATGACCCACAAATACGCCGAAGGCTATCCGGGCAAGCGCTACTACGGTGGCTGCGAATATGTAGACATGGCCGAGAATCTGGCCATGGAACGGGCCCGGCAGCTTTTCGGGGCCGAGTACGCCAACGTCCAGCCCCACTCCGGCTCACAGGCCAACATGGGTGCCTACTTCGCGGCCATCAAACCCGGCGATACCATCCTGGGCATGGACCTTTCCCACGGCGGACACCTGACCCACGGCAGCCCCGTGAACTTCTCGGGCCGTCTGTTCAAGACCGTGTTCTACGGCGTGGAAAAGGAGACCGGGCAGATCAACTACGATGACGTCGAAGCCCTGGCCCAGGAGCACAAGCCCAATATGATCATCGCCGGGGCCAGCGCCTACCCGCGCACTCTGGACTTCGAGCGCTTCCGCGCCATCGCCGACGCCGTCGGGGCCAAGCTCCTGGTGGACATGGCCCACATCGCAGGCCTGGTGGCCACGGGCCTGCACCCCTCGCCCATCAGCCACGCGCATTTCACCACTACGACCACCCACAAAACCCTTCGCGGACCGCGAGGCGGTATGATCCTGAGCTCCGAAGAATTCGGGAAGACGCTCAATTCCCAGATTTTTCCGGGAATCCAGGGCGGCCCTCTCATGCACGTCATCGCAGCAAAGGCCGTGGCCTTGGGCGAGGCCCTGCGCACCGAAGTCAAGGATTACCAGCAGCAGGTCCTGGACAACGCTGTCTGCCTGGCCAAGGAGCTGACGGACGCGGGCTTCAATCTCGTCTCCGGAGGCACGGACAACCATCTCATTCTGATGGACCTGACCTCCCACGACATCACGGGCAAGGACGCCGAGATCGGCCTGGACAAAGCCGGTATCACCGTGAACAAGAATACGGTCCCCTTCGAGACCCGTTCGCCCTTCGTCACGTCCGGCATCCGTCTGGGCACGCCGGCCCTGACCACCCGCGGCATGAAGACCGATGACATGCGCAAGGTGGCCAAGTGGATCGTGGCAACCCTGGGAAGTCTCGACAACGAGACCAGGCTGGACGAAATCAGACGCGACGTGGAAAAATTCGCGGGCCAGTTCCCGCTCTTTGCCTGGTAGACCGCGTTTCCTTCCGCCGGCTTTCCCCAACCACAGGGCCGATTCGCGGCCCTGTGGTTGATTCGTTTCCAAAGAGGTGACCATGGACAACCGCATCCCCTGGCCTCAGTACTTCATGAATATCGCCTACATGGTGTCGGAGCGCTCCACGTGCCTGCGCCGCAAGGTCGGCGCACTGGCCGTCAAGGACAAGCGCATCCTGGCCACTGGCTACAACGGCGCACCCGCCGGGCTGACACACTGTCTGGATATCGGATGCCTGCGCGAACAGATGGGCATCCCGTCTGGACAGCGCCACGAACTGTGCAGGGCCCTGCACGCCGAGCAGAATGTCATCATCCAGGCAGCCATTCACGGCGTAAGCATTGAGGGCGCGGACATCTATTGCACCACCCAGCCGTGTATCCTGTGCGCCAAGATGCTCATCAACTGCAGGGTGCGGACCATCTATTTCGCCGAAGGCTATCCCGACGAAATGTCCCGACAGATGCTCGAAGAGGCCGGCATCCCGTTCCTGCTTCTGGAGAGGGAACCCCATGAGCAGTGACGCACGGTTCATGGACAAGGCCATCGAGCTCGTATGCGACGGCCGGATCGCAGCCCAAGGGTGGCACACGGCATGTGGCAAGCCCCACGCCGAAGTCGAGGCCCTTCGCGACGCCACGGCCAAAGGTGTGGACACGACCCGCTGCACGCTCTACGTCACCTTGGAGCCATGCAACCATCAGGGCAAAACTCCGCCCTGCACCAGGGCCATCCTGGAGGCGGGCGTGCCCGAAGTGGTCGTCGGCTGTGCCGACCCCAACGCCACGGTCGCCGGCGGCGGTGCACAGTTCCTGCGCAGCAAGGGCGTAACCGTGCGCATGGGCATACGCGAGGAGAAATGCCGGGACCTCATCGCCGACTTCCTGGTCTGGCAGACCACGGACCGGCCCTTTTCCATTCTCAAACTGGCCACCACCCTGGACGGCAAAATCGCCTCACGCGACGGCCGGGCCGCCTGGATCACGGGCGAGGACTCGCGCCGTGAAGTTCACAGGCTGCGATCCTGGTGCGGCGCCGTCATTGTCGGCGGCGGCACCTACCGCGCCGACGACCCGTCCCTGACCTGCCGACTTCCGGAATACGCCGGCACACAGCCCCTGGCCGTCATCGTGACACGAACCCTGCCCGACCCGTCGGCCGAATCAAGCCTTCTTTCCTCCCGGCCAGGACAGACTGTCTTCTGGACCACCGAAACCGAAAGCGGCTCCACAAGAGCCACGCGCCTGGCCGACCTGGGTGTCCAGATTCGAGGCCTGCCCTCCCTGCCGGAAGAAGCCGGAAACACGCTGGACCTGAAGGAAGGCCTCCGTCTCCTGCGTCGCGAGCACGGCTGCCACTATACCCTGACCGAAGGCGGCGGGCTCCTGGCGGGTGCCCTGCGACGGCAGGGGCTGGTGGATGAACTGCGCCTTTTCCAAGCCATGAAGGTCCTGGGCGACGAAGAGGGCCTGGGAGCCTTTGCCGGTCGCGGCGACACCGCTATGGCTGACGCCTGGAAATTTCGTCTCGTCGAGCAGGCCTTCTTCGGCGACGACCTCTACCTGCGATTACGGCCGAAGGAGTAATCATGTTCACAGGCATCATACAAGGCATGGGTCAAATCGCGGCCGTGGAACGCGGCGGGACCGAAACGCGCTTCACCCTGCGTCCGGCATTCCCACTGAAGGACTACGCCCTGGGCGAATCCATCGCCGTGAACGGAGTCTGCCTGACCGTGGAAACCTTCGGGCGGGGTTGGTTCACGGCCTATGCATCGGCCGAGACCATGTCCGTCACCAACCTGGGAGCCCTGAGCGTCTCTTCTTCGGTCAATCTGGAGCGAGCCCTGGCCATGGGCGACCGTCTGGGCGGACACATCGTCTCGGGCCACGTTGACTGCCTGGCCGAAGTCCTGACCGTGCGCCAGGCCGGAGAATCCCGCATCTACCGCCTGGGCTTCCCCGCGGAATTCGCAACCCAGGTCATCCCCAAGGGCTCGGTGGCCCTGGACGGAATCAGTCTGACAGTCAACGATTGCGGTCATGATTATTTGGAAGTAAACATCATCCCGGCCACCCAAAGGGAGACGACCATCTCCGGCTGGTCATCGGGACGGCAGGTCAACATGGAGACCGACGTCATCGGCAAATATGTCCAGCGTATGCTCTCGCCCTGGACAAGCGGGCCCGCCGGGCCCGAACCTTCGAAAATCACTCCGGACTTCCTGAAGGAGCACGGCTTCTGAACGAAGATGCCGTCCGGACGTTCCAACACGAGGAAATCATGCATAAATGCACGGCCGAAGAGGCCATCAAGGAAATAAAAGCCGGGAAGATGATCATCCTGGTCGACGACGAGGACCGCGAAAACGAGGGCGACCTGACCATTGCAGCCGAGAAGGTCACCCCCGAAGCCATCAACTTCATGGCCAAGTACGGCCGAGGTCTCATCTGCCTGGCCCTGGAGCCGCCCCTGGTGGACAAACTGCAGTTGCCGCTCATGGCAAAACGCAACACCTCCAAATTCGGCACAAACTTCACCGTGTCCATCGAAGCCAAGCAAGGCGTGACCACGGGCATCTCCGCACACGACCGGGCCCTGACCATCCAGACGGCCGTAGCCGACGACACCACGCCCGAGGATCTGGCCACTCCCGGGCACATCTTTCCCCTGCGCGCCAAGCCCGGGGGAGTCCTGGTCCGCGCCGGCCAGACCGAAGGCTCGGTGGATCTGTCCCGATTGGCCGGCCTCAAGGGCGCGGCTGTCATCTGCGAAATCATGAACGACGACGGCACCATGTCGCGCATGCCCGAACTCCAGAAGTTCGCGG
>CAZQYA010000030.1:0-23406 GCA_964597325.1 uncultured Desulfovibrionaceae bacterium | reverse complement strand
CCCAACCGCATCGGCCAGGGCATCGAGTTCGACTACTGCTGCGTGCATGCCTCCTACGCCCTGCGCGAGATGGGTATCGAGTCCATCATGGTCAACTCCAACCCCGAGACCGTGTCCACGGACTACGATACTTCCGACCGGCTTTATTTCGAACCTCTGACCCGTGAGGACGTGCTGGCCATCATCGAGCAGGAGAAGCCCGAGGGCGTCATCGTCCAGTTCGGCGGGCAGACGCCGCTCAACCTGGCCGTACCGCTTCTGCGCGAGGGCGTGCCGATCCTGGGCACCTCGCCCGACTCCATCGACCGCGCCGAGGACCGCGAGCGCTTTCAGGCCCTGCTGAAGAAACTCGATCTGCTGCAGCCCGACAACGGCACGGCCATGAGCGTCGACGAGGCCGTGGTCGTGGCCGAGCGCATCGGCTACCCCGTGGTGGTGCGGCCTTCCTACGTTCTGGGCGGACGGGCCATGGACATCGTCTACGATGAGAAGTCCCTGCGCGAATATTTCGACAGGCACGTGACCGTGGTCCCCGAACATCCCATTCTCATCGACAAGTTCCTGGAGAACGCCATCGAGATCGATGTGGATGCCCTGAGCGACGGCGAGGACACGTATGTGGCCGGCATCATGGAACACATCGAGGAGGCCGGTATCCACTCAGGTGATTCGGCCTGCGTGCTGCCCCCGCACACCGTGGGCAAGATGTGGATCCAGGAGATCGAGCGCCAGACCAAGGCCCTGGCCACGGAGCTGGGTGTCGTGGGGCTCATGAACATTCAGTTTGCCCTCAAGGATGAGCAGGTCTACATCCTCGAGGTGAATCCCAGGGCTTCCCGCACCTCCCCCTTCGTGTCCAAGGCCACGGGCGTGCCTCTGGCCAAGCTGGCCACCCGGGTCATGATGGGCGAGAAGCTCAAGGACCTGAAGCCCTGGGATATGCGAAAGGGTGGGTACTACGCGGTCAAGGAGGCCGTCCTGCCCTTCAACCGCTTTCCGGGCGTGGATGCCCTGCTTGGGCCAGAGATGCGCTCTACCGGTGAGGTCATGGGCGTGGATCCGTCCCTGGGCCTGGCCTTCATGAAGGCCCAGCTGGCCGCAGGGCAGTTTCTGCCCTCAGGCGGGTGTGTGTTCATCTCGGTCAACGATCAGGATAAGAACGGCATCATCGTTCCGGCCAAGACCTTCCAGAAGCTCGGCTTCACCATCATGTCCACCCGCGGCACAGCGGCCTTTCTGGCCGGGCACGGCGTGGAGTGCATGGTGGTGAACAAGGTCTACGAAGGTCGCCCCAACGTCATCGACCATATCAAGAACGGGGACATCCAGCTCGTCATCAACACCTCGTCCGGCAAGCGCACCAAGGAGGACTCCTCGGAGCTGCGCAAGACCACGGTGCTCTACGGGCTGCCCTATACGACCAACCTCGCGGCGGCCAAGGCTCTGGCCATGGCCATCAAGGAGCGCAGCGCCGCCGGCCTGGACGTGAAATGCCTGCAGGAATACTACTGCGACAGTGGTCGTGACCACTAACCTCCCGGTTGCCGGGATCAATCGATTCGGTGCAAAGCTCAGGGCCTTCGGCGGCCCTGGGCTTTTACACTTCAAGAACCCCTACACGGAACGTGAACTGATATGAAAAAGGAAGCTTGCGGATTATTTGGAATTTACGGCCATCCCGAGGCGGCACGAATGACGTATTTCGGTCTCTATGCACTGCAGCATCGCGGTCAGGAGAGCGCCGGTATCATTACCTGGGACGGCCAGACCATCCGAGAACAGCGCGGCATGGGCCTGGTGGCGGACGTGTTCGAGGAACGCCATCTCGGGCACCAGCTCAAGGGCAATGTGGGCATGGGGCACATCCGGTACTCCACCACGGGGGCTTCGCTGATCCGCAACGCCCAGCCCTTCAGGATTTCCTACAAGGGCCTGAACATGGCCCTGGCCCACAACGGCAACCTGGTGAACACCCTTTCGCTTCGCGAGGAGCTGGAAAACCAGGGCACCATTTTTCAGACCACCATGGACAGCGAGGTCATCATGCACCTCGTGGCCAAGAACATGAACGGCAACACGCCCGAAGAAGCCATCGCCAAGGCGTGCAGCCGTATCAAGGGCGCCTTCAGCCTGCTGTTCATGGTCGATCAGAAGCTCATTGCCGTGCGCGACCCCTGGGGATTCAGACCCCTGTCTCTGGGACGTGTCGGGGACGCCTACGTCCTGGCCTCGGAGACCTGCGCTTTCGACCTGCTGGAGGCCGAATACCTCCGCTGCCTCGATCCGGGCGAGATGCTCGTCATCGAGGAGGGCCGCATGATCTCGCACCGTTTCATGGAGCCGGAGGACAGACAGAGTTCCTGTATCTTCGAGCTCATCTACTTCGCCCGTCCCGACTCCCTGGTTTTCGATCAGGAGGTGTACAACGCGCGTAAGAACATGGGCAAGATTCTGGCTCAGGAATGCCCCGTGGAAGCGGATTTCGTCATGCCTTTCCCGGATTCGGGCGTATATGCTGCCGTCGGTTACGCCCAGCAGTCGGGGCTGCCCTTCGAAGCCTGCATGATCCGCAACCACTACGTGGGGCGGACCTTCATCCAGCCCACTCAGGGCATGCGCGATTTTGCCGTCCGCGTAAAACTCAATCCCGTAAAGGCCATGATCAAGGGCAAGCGCGTGGTCATCGTGGAAGACTCCATCGTGCGCGGCACGACCATCCGCACCCGCGTCAAGCAGCTCAGGGAGCTGGGCGCCAAGGAAATCCACATGCGCGTCAGCTGTCCTCCCATCCGTTACCCCTGCTACTACGGCATTGATTTTTCCTCCAAGGGTGAACTCATTGCAGCCAACCACTCCGTGGCCGACATCGGCCGTTACCTGGGTCTGGACAGCCTCCACTACATCACCATCGGAGGGCTGCTCAAGGCCGTGCGTGCTCCCGAGAATTTCTGCCTGGCCTGTTTCAACGGCGCCTATCCGGTTCTGCCGGACGAAGGGATGGGCAAGCTGTCCCTGGAGTGCTGCTAGATGGGTGGGGAAAATTTGGGAAAGGACTGGCTGGCCAAGGCGCGTGAAGTCCTCGATGTGGAGGTCCAGGGCCTTCACGCCGTGCGCGACCGTCTGGATGCCTCCTTTGTGCGGGCCCTGGAGCTCATGGCTTCCTGCTCCGGGCGGGTCGTCATCACGGGGCTGGGCAAGTCCGGGCTTGTGGGCCGTAAGATCGCGGCGACGTTGAGCAGTACCGGGACTCCGTCCTTTTTTCTGCATCCTGTCGAAGGTGCCCACGGCGACCTGGGCATGATCCGCGGAGACGACGTCATCGTGGCCATCTCCAACTCCGGCGAGACCGATGAACTCAACAATATCCTGCCGAGCCTCAAGTCCCTGGCCGGGGCCGTCATTGCCCTGACTGGGGGCGTCCGTTCGACCATGGCGGCACTTTCCGACGCGGTTATCGACACGTCCGTCCCGTGCGAGGCGTGCCCCCTGGGTGTGGCGCCTACGGCCAGCACCACCGCGGCTCTGGCCGTGGGGGACGCCCTGGCCGTCTGTCTCATCGAGTGGAAGTCGTTCGCTATCGAGGATTTTCGCCGTTTTCATCCCGGCGGCGCCCTTGGGCAGCGGCTGGCCAAGCGCGTCGACGAACTCATGCGGGCCAACCAGTTGCCCGTGGTGCCTGGCGGGGCCTCCCTGGCCCAGGCCCTTGCGGCTTTGAACGCGGGCGGACTGGGGTGCGTCTGCGTGCTGGACGCAGCAGGGCAGCTGCTCGGCATCCTGACGGATGGCGACGTGCGCCGTCTGGTCTGCGCCGGGAAGCTTGATGGCGACGCTCCCGTGGACGCCGTGATGAACGCTTCGCCCCTGCACGCCGCACCGGGTCAGCAGGCTGCGGAAGTACTGGATATCATGGAATCGAAGGCCATTACTGTGCTGCCGGTTGTCGCTCAGGATCGGACCCTGGCCGGCATGGTTCACATGCACGACGTTCTCGGCAAGGGCCGGGTCAAGTTTTCCGGGTCCTGAACAGGGCCCGCAATTTTCGAGCGCCATGAACGAAATATCGTCAGATCACCCCCACATTTGCCAGAGCTGCGCTGCTCAGGGCCGGACGTGCTGTATGCTTTCGCCCGGAGACGAGGAATTCTGTTTTCCCATATCGCCCGCAGAGATGGCGGCCATACGCGCAGCGGATCCGGACAGGGAGGAGTGCTTCGCCCAGGTACCCAACACCCCGGGGTTCGTCGACCAGCTGGCGATGCTGATGCCGGGTCATGATGTCAGGCGGGCTTTTCCCCTTCAGGGCGTCCACTGGCGGCTGGCCGTCACCGCCTCCGGCGGATGCATATTTCTCGGTCACGAAGGCTGCGTTCTGGACAGGGCCGTAAGGCCTCTGTACTGCAGGCTCTTTCCGTTGTGGTCCTTCGAGGGACGGCTGACCTGGTTCACGGCCGAGGAATGTCTGGCCAACCAGAAATGCTCCTCCCTGTCGGCCATGCTGCAAGCCATGGGCACGGACGCCGCAGAAATTCACGATCTGTTCGCCAGAATGTGTGCGAATCTCGGGCTGAAGGAGCGCTAATAAGGTGAAGTCATGAAAATATTGAAGATATTGCTGGTTCTTTTTTTTCTCGGCGTTTTTCTGGCCGCCGGAGCCGGAGTCGGACTCTACTACTGGGCCCAGGAGGATCTGCCAGGGTTCACAAAGCTGAGCGATTACTCCCCGGCCCTGGCCACCACGGTTCGGGCCAGGGACGGACGCATTCTGGGATATTTCTACCGCGAGAAGCGTTTCCTTATTCCTCTGTCCATGATGAGCCCTATCACCATCAAGGCCTTTCTGGCCGCGGAGGATTCGGGCTTCTACCAGCATGAGGGCGTCGACCTGCCAGGCATTTTTCGTGCGGCCGTCAAGAATTTCGTGGCCGGGAGCATCGTCCAGGGTGGCAGCACCATCACCCAGCAGGTTATCAAATCCATGCTGCTGACCCCTGAGCGCAGCTACGAACGCAAGATCAAGGAGATCATCCTGGCCTATCGCCTGGAGAAGTACCTCACCAAGGACGAGATCCTGACCATCTATTTGAATCAGATCTACCTCGGTGCCAGGGCCTACGGTGTGGAAGCGGCGGCACGTGAGTATTTTGGCGTGAGCGCCTCGGAGTTGACCCTGGCCCAGGCCGCCATGCTCGCCGGGTTGCCCAAGGCACCGTCGCGCTATTCCCCGTATGCCAATCCCGAGCGGGCCAGGGAGCGCCAGGTCTACGTTCTGACCAGACTGCGTGATCTGGGCTGGGTTGCCCCGGAGGAGTTCGAGGCCGCGCTGAACGAGCCTCTGGAGTACAAGGCCGCGGATGACCCGTCCTGGAAGATCGGCCCCTATTACCTCGAAGAGGTCAGACGGCAGCTGGTGGACATGTACGGTGAGGACAGGGTCTACGCCGGCGGCCTGCAGGTCCGCACGGCCGTGGACCTGGATCACCAGGTCTACGCAGACCAGGCTCTGCGGGACGGTTTGCGTGCCGCATCCAAGCGGCACGGCTGGATGGGGCCCGTGCGGACCATCGAGGTCGACGCGTACGAGGAGTTTCTGGGCGGTCAGGATATCGACGCCATCGAGGTCGGGGACTGGACCCAGGTTTTGGTGACCGGGGTAAGCAAGGCCGGCGCCAAGGTGCGCTTCGGGGCGTTTTCAGGCGTTGTGCCGGTGAAGACCATGGAGTGGGGCAGGGCGCCGAATGTCAAATATGCCCCGGAAGAGGTCAGGAAGATCACCGACGCCCGCAAAGTCCTCAAGGAGGGCGACATCGTCTGGGCCTCCGTGGTGGAGACGTCCGAGGACAAGCCGTGGACGCTGGCCCTGGAGCAGGAGCCCAAGGTCGAGGGCGCTCTGGTATCCATGGATCCGCGCAGCGGCGAGGTCCTGGCCCTGTGCGGGGGGTACGATTTTTTTCGAAGCCAGTTCAACCGCGCCACCCAGGCCCTGCGCCAGCCCGGCTCGGCCTTCAAGCCGATTGTTTACTCCACGGCCCTGGATAACGGCTTCACGCCGGCCAGCATCGTCCTCGACGCCCCAATCGTCTACGAGGACGGGACAGGGGAGATGTGGAAGCCCGAAAATTTCGAGGGTATCTTCTATGGGCCGACCCTCCTGCGCACGGCATTGGTCAAGTCACGCAACCTGGTCACCATTCGCGTGGCCCAGCAGGTTGGCATCGGCAAGATCATCGAACGGGGCAAAGCCATGGGGCTGACAGGCATCATGGAGCCCAACCTCTCCCTGGCTCTGGGTTCGGGCCAGTTCAGCCCGCTGAACATGTGCCAAGCCTACAGCACCTTTGCCCGCGGCGGCTCGTACATCAAACCGCGTTTCATCGAGAGTGTGGTCTCGCCCTGGGGCGATCAGCTCTACACGGCTGAGCCCGAGACCGGAGAGGCCATGCCGCCAGAGACGGCCTACATCATGTCTTCCCTCCTGCAAGAGGTCATTCAGCACGGTACCGGCGTGCGCGCCAAGGTCATCGGGCGCCCCCTGGCGGGCAAGACCGGTACGACCAACGACGAGCAGGACGCATGGTTCATGGGTTTTTCCCCGTACCTGTTGACCGGCGTCTGGGTTGGGTACGACCAGGTCCGGCCCATGGGCAAGTACGAAACCGGCGCCCGGGCCGCGTTGCCTATCTGGATCGATTACCGCAGCAAGGTCGAGCCCGGCTACCCTGAGGAGGACTTTGCGGTCCCCCCCGGAATCGTCATGGCGCGGGTGGACGCCCGCACGGGCAAGCTGGTCGGGCCGAACACGACCGAGTCGTACATGCTTCCTTTTCAAAACGGCACCGAGCCCACGGAGTCGGCCGTTGTGGAGGGGCTCGACGTAACCCCCGGATCCTCCAACGCCGGCGGCGAGAGCCTGCTCAAGCAGATATTCTAGTCCGGCCGCCTCGCGGAGTAGTCCCGAGGCGCGTCGGCCTTTTTTCAGGCGAACATCATGAACCTGTTTCAGGAAGCCAGCGACATTCTGCGCCGTTCAGTGGGCATCACCCTGGCGCTCTACAAAATCATGGTCCCCATCATCATTGGGGTCAAAATCCTCCAGGAGCTGGATCTTATCTCCTGGCTGGCCTTGCCGTTGGCGCCGGTCATGCATTTGGTCGGCCTGCCCGGCGAGATGGGGCTGGTTTGGGCCACGGCCATGATCAACAACGTGTACAGCGGCATGATTGTGTTTGTTTCCCTGGCGGGGCATCACGATCTGAGCGTGGCCCAGGTCACGGTGCTGTGCACCATGATCCTTCTGGCCCACTCTCTGCCCATCGAGCTGCAGGTTGTGGGCAAATCCGGTCCCAGAATGGGTTTTCAGGCCCTGCTGCGCATCGGAGGGGCTCTGGTGCTGGGTTGCTTGCTGTCGAAGATCTATGCTTTGGGCGGTTGGCTGCAGGAGCCGAGCGTCCTCATGTGGCATCCTAGTCCGGAAAGCGGGAGCCTGGTTGCCTGGGCCCTGGGACAGGTCAGGAATCTCGCCATGGTCTTTGTCATTATCACCTTTCTCAACGCACTCATGCGTGTGCTTTCGGCCCTGGGTGTCACGGATCTGTGCGTCCGCCTTCTGTCGCCCCTGTTGCGTCTTTTGGGCATAGGCCCTGCGGCCGGGACCCTGACCATCGTCGGCATGGTCATGGGGCTGTCCTACGGCGGCGGCCTGATCATGCACGAGGCCCATTCGGGAAAGGTGCCTGCCAAGGACATTTTTTCGTCCCTGAGCCTCATGAGCCTGTCCCATTCGGTCTTCGAGGACACGCTTCTCATGGCCGTGCTCGGCGGACACTCTTCGGGCCTTCTGCTGGCGCGGGTCGCCTTCACCATGATCGTCGTGGCCGCGCTGGTCAGATTGGTGGCCTGGCTGGGCGACGAGTTCTTCTATCGCCACTTGTTCAGGCCCGTGGAGGTCTATGCTTCGCCCGGTCCCTGCTGTCCGGGGGCCAAGACCGTCGACAGGCCCTGATCGGGCATTTCGTTTTTTTCAAGGAGAAATCATGTCCTTACGTTTGAATGCCCTCAAGGAACTCATGCTGCGCCAGGGGATCGACGATCTGTTGGTCATCCAGCCCGCGAACCGGTTCTATCTTTCCGGGTTCGAGCTGCAGGACGGGCAGTGCAACGAGAGTTCGGGGTGTCTGCTGGTGCGCACCCAGGGGCCGGACTGGCTGTTGACAGATGCGCGTTTCACCGTCGAGGCGCGTCGGCACTGGCCCGAAGAGCATGTGCACATCTACGGCGCGCCCAGGGTCGAACGCCTGGCGTCGTTTCTGAAGAGCCTGGGCATCGTCGAACTCTGGATCGAAACCCACGCCATGTGCGCCGAAATGTTTCTGGAACTCGGGCAGAGCCTGGACCTGCATGCGGCCCCGCGGCTGGTGGAAGAGTTGAGGACGGTCAAGGACGCCGGCGAACTGGCGGCCCTCAAGGCGTCCTGCGCCCTGAACCACAGGGTATACGAGGCCCTGGAGCCTGCCATCGAGCCCGGCATGACGGAGAAGGACGTTGCCTGGATGCTGGAAAGGCTTTTCAGGGAGGGCGGGGCCGAGAGCCTGAGTTTCGCTCCCATCGTCGGGTTCGGTCCTAACGGGGCGTTGCCGCACGCCACTCCGGGATCGTCTCCCCTGGAACCCGAGACACCCGTGCTGGTGGACATGGGCGGGCGGCTCGATGGGTATTGTTCGGATCAGACCCGGACGTGGTGGATCGGCGAGAGGCCGACCGATGCTTTCCGCCGCACCCTCGACCTGGTCCAGGAGGCGCAGCGCCTGGCCATCGCCAGGGTCGGGCCCGGGGTGTCGACGGACGAGCTGCACGCTACGGCCCGGGACCATTTCGACCGTCACGGGGTTGCCGGGTATTTCACCCATTCCCTGGGCCATGGCATCGGTCTGGAGACCCACGAGGCCCCGGGCGTCGGACCGGTGCGGCCGACCATACTCAGGCCGGGAATGGTCATCACCGTGGAGCCGGGCCTGTATTACCCTGAATGGGGCGGCGTGCGCTGGGAGCACATGGTCGTGGTCACCGAGGACGGGCATGAGGTGCTCTGAGCCCGGCACGCCGCGTCGTCGCCGTCCGCGCAGGCCGGGCCGGGACTGCGGCCTTGTCCCGCCCTGCACGCACAGCAGGGTTCTTTATGCGGAAATTCCGCGTAACTGCATCGCCCGCTTTCGATTTTTGCTCGAAGGCTACGACAACCTGGCTGTCATGAGCGTGGTGGACAGGTTCCGCGCCGTGGTCAAGCTGCGCTTTACGCCCGACGCGGAACAGATCCTGCGGAAGTTGATGGAGGCCGAGGGTGCGCGGCTCATGGAGCCGCCGTCAGTCTAGGCCTCCAAGACCGAAGAATTGTCGGACGTTGTCCCCGCAGCGACGCCAGAGTTCCTGGACGTCTTCACCGCGAAGCCGGGCGATTTCACGAGCCGTGAAGCCGAGCAGGGCGGGCTCGTTGCGCTTGCCGCGGTAGGGCTCGGGTGAGAGGTAGGGGCAGTCGGTTTCCAGGAGCAGGCGTTCGGCCGGGATGACCCCGACCGCCTGTCGCAGCGCCTCGGACCTGGAGTAGGTGACGGTGCCGGGCACGGAGATGTGCCAACCACGTTCGACGATGAGGCCGGCCCAGTCCGGCCCCAGGCCGAAGCAGTGCCAAAGCAGGGGACGGTCGGCAAAGCCTTCCTCGTCGAGGATGGCCAGGCAATCGTCCTCGGCGTCGCGGCAGTGGATGACCACGCGCTGGTCGATCTCCCTGGCCAGCGCGAGCTGACGACGGAACCAACGTTGCTGGTCCTGCCGCGGGGAGTGGTCGTAATAGTAGTCCAGACCGATTTCGCCCACGGCGCGAAGACGCTCGTCTTCCCGAAACGCCGTGCGCATGGCTGCGAGGTCCTCGTCGGTCATTTTGGCCACGTCATGCGGATGCACGCCCAGCAGGAAGAAGACGTTGTCATGGCCGTCGAAGTCGGCCCGGGAAGCGTGGTAGGCCTCGGGCCCCAGGAAGACGTTGCCCACGGTGCGCACCCCGCAGGCCAGGGCGCGGGCCAGGACAGCGTCCACGTTGAAGTCCCGGCCGTCGAGGTGGGCGTGGCTGTCGGCGCCCACCGGCGCAAGACCAAGCGTTTCGGGCAGTTCGCGCTCGCGTTTTTTGCTCACGCCTTGTTCTCGCGTTCGCCCTGTTCCCATTTGTCCACGGGAACGGCTTCGTCGATGAGCATGACCGGAATTTCGTCGCGCACGGGATAGACCACGCCGCAGGCGGCGCACTTGAGGCCTTCCTCGCGGGGCAGCAGTTCGAGGCCGCCCTTGCATTTGGGACAGGCCAGGATGTCCAGAAGTTCCTTGTTCAGAGGCATTGTTCCTCTCCTTTGGTTGCGATGAAATGACCAGACGGGCTTACCCCGTTCAAAACCGCGTTACAAGCGGGCAGATGCTACCCGCTTCTTGAGTTTTCGAACCAATGCGATACAACCGCACCATGATGCACGGTACCAACAATTCGACCGCAGGGCCGGTTCTGCTTTTCGACGTGGGCAACACGAACGTCAAGCTTTGCCTGGCCGATGAAAACGGCCTGGGGCGGACCTACAGTCTTCCTTCCACCAACCGGGAGACCTCGGACTCCCTCGGACTTGCCATATCGTCCATTTGTACCCGCGAAGGCCTGGCCGAAAGTGACGTGAAGGCCTGGGTCCTGTCTTCGGTTGTGCCGCCCCTGAACAGCCTGCTCTCCAGGGCCTGCGCGGATTTTTTTTCGTGTCCGGCGTTGTTTGTGCCCGGCGATATCAACCTGCCCCTGGAGAATCGCTACGCGCGGCCTCACGAGGTCGGTGCCGATCGCCTGTTGGGAGGCTTCGCAGCGAGGATGCTGTTTCGGGACAGGACCCTTGTTGTCGTGGACTTCGGCACGGCGACCACCTTCGACTGCGTGCAGGGAAACGCCTATCTGGGCGGCCTCATCTGTCCGGGTGTGCTCAGTTCGGTCACGGCCCTGGGCACCCAGACGGCAAAATTACCGCAGATCAGCCTCGAAGCGGACACGATGGAGCTTGATATCGGGACGAGCACGCGCCAGAGCCTGAATCATGGCGTGCTCTTCGGTTTCGCGTCCATGCTGGAGGGGATGACTCAGCGTCTGAAAAGACGTCTGGACGATTCCCGGGCGCGCGTCATCGCCACGGGCGGCTTTGCCCGGCGCCTGGCCTCCATCACGACATGCATCGACAATCTGGCCCCGGACCTGCTCATGCAGGGGCTGGCGGCCGCATATTTCCAAAAACATTCACCGGATACATCCAGGGAGCAATTATGAGCACCATTACAGGCATTTGGGCCAGGGAAATACTCGATTCCAGGGGCAACCCCACGGTCGAGGTTGAAGTTACTCTCGAATCCGGGGCCACGGGCCGTGCAGCCGTGCCGTCGGGCGCTTCCACGGGCACCCGCGAAGCTCTTGAATTGCGCGATGGCGACGCCGACCGCTACCTGGGCAAGGGCGTGGAACATGCTGTGCGCAATGTCATGGAGGAGATCGGCTCCGAGATCGTCGGTCTGGAGGCCATCCGGCAGGTGGAAGTGGACCAGGCACTCATCGAGTTGGACGGCACCGAGAACAAGTCCCGTCTGGGCGCCAACGCCATGCTCGGCGTGTCCATGGCCACGGCCAAGGCCGCCGCGGAATTTCTCGGCCTGCCCCTGTACAAGTACATCGGCGGCATCAACGCCAAGGTCCTGCCCGCACCCATGATGAACATCATCAACGGCGGCGCCCACGCGGCCAACAACCTGGACATCCAGGAGTTCATGATCATGCCCCTGGGCGCGGCCAGCTTCCGTGAAGCCCTGCGCATGGGTGCCGAGACCTTTCACACTCTGAAAAAGATTTTGCACAAGGACGGTCTGGCCACCTCCGTGGGCGACGAAGGCGGCTTTGCCCCCAACTTTGCCAGCCACGAGCAGGCCTTCCAGTACATCATGAAGGCCATCGAAGAGGCCGGTTACGAGCCCGGCGCCCAGATCGCCCTGGCCATCGACGCCGCTGCCTCGGAGTTCTACAAGGACGGCAAGTACCATTTCGCCGGTGAGAACAGGATCCTGACCGCCCGCGAACTGAGCGACTACTACGCAGACCTGGCCGGCAAGTTCCCCCTCGTGTCCATCGAGGACGGCCTGGCCGAGGCGGACTGGGACGGCTGGGAAGTGCTGTCCGATATCCTGGGCGACCGGCTGCAGCTGGTGGGCGACGACATCTTCGTGACCAATCCCGCCCTGCTGGCCGACGGCATCATGCGCAGCGTGGGCAACGCCATCCTCATCAAGCTGAACCAGATCGGTACGCTGACCGAGACCATGGACTGCATCGAGATGGCCAAGGAAGCCTCCTATGCCACGGTCATTTCCCACCGCTCCGGCGAGACTGAGGACAGCTTCATCGCCGACCTGGCTGTGGCCGTGAACGCCGGCCAGATCAAGACCGGCTCCCTGTGCCGTTCGGACCGCATGGCCAAGTACAACCAGCTGCTGCGCATCGAGGAAGATCTCGACGCCCAGGGCCTGTATTTCGGCCCGGCCATGGCCGCCAACTGGTTCGACGAAGAAGAATAACCCGCAAAGCGTACTCCGGTGCGCTTTTTTTCATCATCAGAGGATATCATGCGTATCATCGACGGAAAAAAGACGGCCGCCATCATCCGCCAGGAACTCAAGGAGCAGGTGGCTGCGCTCACCGCGCGGCACGGCAGGGCTCCGGGCCTGGCCGTGATCCTGGTCGGTGAGAACCCGGCCTCGCAGGTTTACGTCCGCAACAAAGAGCGGGCCTGTGCCGACGTGGGCATCGTTTCCAAAGGCTTCAGGCTGCCCGCGGACATCCCCCAGCCCCAGCTTGAGGACACCATCCTGTTCCTGAACAACGACCCGGCCATCGACGGGATCCTGCTGCAGCTGCCCCTGCCCAAGGGATTGGACAGCCAGCGCTGCCTGGATCTCATCGATCCATCCAAGGACGTGGATGGATTCCACCCCGTGAACATGGGGCGTCTGGCCCTGGGCCTGCCGTGCCTGCGGTCCTGCACGCCCGCGGGCATCATGACCCTGCTGGACCGTTACGGCATCGAGGTGTCCGGCAAGAAGGCTGTTGTTGTCGGCCGCAGCAACATCGTGGGCAAGCCCCTGGCGCTCATGCTGCTGCAGAAGAACGCCACAGTGACCATCTGCCACTCGCGGACCGCCGACATCGCCGCGGAGATCCGTTCGGCGGACATCGTCCTGGCCGCCGTGGGTATCCCCAAGTTCGTCACGGCGGACATGGTCAAGCCCGGGGCCGTGGTCATCGACGTGGGCATCAACCGTACGGACCTCGGTCTGGTCGGGGACTGCGACTTTGCGGGCCTGCAGGACACGGCCTCGGCCATGACACCTGTGCCCGGCGGCGTCGGGCCCATGACCATTGCCCAGCTCCTGGTCAATACCCTCGAAGCCTACGTCGATCACGTGAGCTGATCGGGGATATCCAAAAGAAAAGGGGGCTCCCGAGGGGCCCCCTTGCTGTTTTCGTCGACATCGGCGCGGTGTCCGGCAGATGGCCTACTCGATGATCACGCCCGCGTATCCCACCACGCGCGACATGTCTCCGTTCACGTCGCCGGACGTGGCATAGGCTACGAGTTCCGCTTTCTTGGCACCCTGGATGTTGGCCAGATGCATGCCCATGGTCATGGGCAGCACGCCGCACATGGAGATGCCCTCCTCCTTGACCGTGCCGTAGAAGCCCATGGGGTCCAGGGCCAGGATGCGATCCAGGGCCTTCTGGTCCACGATGCGGGTGACCGCATCCGAAGCAAAGTGGTTCATGTCCGAGCTGACCACCACAGAGATTTCACGCCCGAGCGACTTTAGGACCTGGGCGATTTTCGCGGCGGCTCCGCCGAGCTTGTGGGGCCTGGGGTCGCCCACGGCGATGGGGATGATGCGCATGTCGGGGTTCTTGGCCCACAGGAAGGGCAGGACAACCTCCAGGGAATGCTCCTGCAGGTGCGCCACTCTGTCGGCGGTCAGGGCGGGCTCGGCGGCCAGGATAGCCGCAGCGAGTTCGGCGTCCACCTCAAGGCTCGCACCGGGGAGGTGCCATTTGCCGTCGGGCCATACGGCCATGGGGGCGCCCATGCCGGTGTGGTTGGGTCCAAGCAGCAGCACCGTGTCCGTCAGCCTGGCCTGGGCCAGGGTCTGGCCTGCCACGCCGCCTGAAAAGACGTGTCCGGCGTGGGGCACCATGGCCAGTTTGGTTGTGGCCTCGCGTTCCTCTTCTCCCCGCATGCAGGCCTGAGCCGTGGCCAGCCACTGATCCTGGCGTCCGGCATAAAACTGACCCGCGACGACGGGTTCGCGATCTATGCTCATATTTTCCTCCTAACGAATCTTTTCGACTTCCCTCTCCAGGCGGACCCCCTCCAGTTCAGCAGCAGCCATACGGCCATAGAGCGTGTTTGGGAAGAGCTCGTTCAAGTTGGCGAGAGTTTCCCGCCACCTCTTCATGTCTTCGGCCTTCCGGAACAGGATGCCCTTGCGATAGGCATGGGCCGGCCAGCCTCCGTCTTCCGGGGAAATGTAGTCGTCGTATTCCAGACTCCAGCCAAGGGCTTCCTGGAAGCGTCCTCTTTTTTCCGCAGCCTGTATGAGGAGCTGGAGCGTTTCCTTGAGTTTGGGGATGTCGTCCTTTTTCTTTTTCAGAAGCTCCAGGGCCTCCTGGCCCAGAATGGAGGCACGTTCGAATTCGCCCGCGGCCAGGGCGTCGCGGCCGAGGAAATAGTTGGCGTATCCGCGCTGGGTGTCTGTCAGGTCGAGGTTTGTGGCCAGGCCGGTCCACAAGGGTTCGGCCTCTGCATTGCGATCCAGCTTCTCCAGGGCCAGGGCCGTGGCATAGTCGACCTGCCGTTTCCTTTCGGGGGCGAGTGTCCAGGACGCCACCCGGTCGGAAAGCGCGATGATGTCCTTCCACTCCTGTTGGTCTACAAGCAGGGCCAGGGTCAGATCCAGCCCCGGTCCGGAGAATTCGTTCTCAGGCATGGAGCCGAAGACGAAGGCGCGGGCTATGTCCAGGGCCTCGGCCGGCCGGTTGGTGCGCATGAAGGCCGTGGCCGCCATCAGCCTGACCTCGGGTGAGGGTTCCCTGTCCCTGAAGAGGTCCTGGTGGTCCGCCCAGATCTGGACTATGGCCTCGAAGTTCTCCTGCTCCAGGTCCCGGGCCATCCAGTCTCTGAGGGCCTTGTCCGCGACCTCCCTGGCTTTGGGAAGCAGCTCGTGGCGGGGATGGTCTGTCAGGAAGCTGCGGACATCGTCGAGGCTTTCGGGGTATTGTTTCTTCCACAGACGCCACATGGCCAGCTTGAGTCTGGCCACCGGGGCCAGCGGACTTTCGGTGTGTTTCAGGATGCGGGTGTAGACCAGCTCGGGATCGATGTCTGGCCGGTCGAAGACCGGAGCCATGTCTCCGATGGATGGTTCGTCCAGGACTCCCTCTTCAGCCAGACGCATCTGGGCGATGAGCCCGCCCTCCCGGTCGGGGTAGGCTTCGGCCGTGCGGTGGTAGATTTCCCTGGCCGCGTTGGGCTTGTTCTGCTTGAGGTGGATATCGCCGATGCGGGCCATGGCAACGTCGGCGTCGGGCGCCTCCGGCACGATGTTGGCGTAGGCCCAGAAATATTCCAGGGCCCTTTCCTGGTTGTCGCTGAGCATGGCTGCGTATCCCGCGGCCATGAGAAAGGACGGGTTTTCCAGATAGTAACGGGGCCAGCGTTTTTCGATGGCTCGGACGATTTCCATGGCCTTGTCGAAGAATCCCAGCTCCGTATAGGCCTTGAGCAGGCCGACGTTGGCGGGTTTGACCGCCTGGCTCATGGGAAAGTTCTGGATGACGTAACGGTAATGCTCCACGGCCTTGGAAGGGTTGTCCTGCTGGAGGAAGTGGTCGCCCCAGAATACATCGATCATAGGCACGCGCGGATTGTCCGGATATTTCCGGCGCAGCAGGTCGAAGTTGCCCTTGGCTTCGGGGATGTTGCCTACGGAAAGATGCAGATAACCGAGCTGGTACAGGGCTTCGGGGACGTTGGATGAGGAAGGGTTTGCGAACTGGGCCGCCTCGTAGGCTTCGCGGATGGCCGTGAAGTTGCCCTCCAGGTCGTTCCTGCCTTCCTGCATGGTGACGAATGCGAGATTGTAGAGCAGCTCTTCGCGCAGGGGGGGCGTGGTTCCGGGATGTTCGAGCATGGTGCTCATGGCCTCTCGGCCGCCCTCCAGATTGCCCGTGGCCAGGGCCAGCTGCGCCTGCCGGTACAACTCTTCGAGCTCAGCGGTGCTGTTGTCGTCAGGGGCGCTGCCTTCGGCCGTTGCATTGCCTGGATCTGAGGCGTTCACCGAGTGCTGCGTCGCGTTGTCCTGGTGCGACGCATTGACCGTGTGCTGCGTCGTTGCATTGGCCAGGCGTGAGGCATTTACGGTATGATCTGCCGTTGCATTTTTTTCGTGTCTCGGGTCGTGGTCTTCGACGGCATGGTTCTGCGCCGGCAGAGGACCAGGAGCCAGTTCCTGCTTTGTTGCCACGGCTTCGTGGTCCATTGCGCGGGAGGATTCCATGGACTCGGGTTCCCCAAGAGGCGCAGCCTCCTGGACCGTTTCGGATTCCACAGACGTAGTTGGCAGAGCTGGGTGGACGGTCAGCTCTTCCGGTTCACTGAGCGGAATGGTTGCGTTGCGGTCGATGGGCAAGCGCAAGATGGAATCGGCACCGGACTCCGGCTTTGCAATCTGTTCGGGTTCGTCGGCTTCCACCGGCTCCGGCCTGGAGACCTTGCCGCGCACAAATGCCGTGCCGGAAAGGAGGTCTCCGCTGTCCTGCTTCGTCGCGTTGACGAACCCCGGGGCAGCCGTGTCCTCTGGCGTTGTCTCGGGGGCTGGAGCATTCAAAACGCTCTCCCCGTCGTTCACGTCGTCGGTGGTGGCCCTTGGGTCCGATGCGTTGGCAACGTCAGCCACGACGTCTCCGGTGGCGTTCTTGGGTTCGGGGGGGGGCGGCAGGTAGAATTCGATGACGAGTTCCCTGGGGCCAGCATAGGACGATGATGAAAAGAGAAAGTCGCCCGTTTCGGTCAGAATGGTGATGCTGTCTTCCGACAGCAGGACATCCTGGATCAGTTGTGAGTCAGAAAAGTCAGGAAGTTCGGGTTGTTGTTCTTCGTTCCAGAAGCCCAGGGGAAGGGGAAGGAGGATGCGCTTGAGGCCGCGTTGCCGCGGTTCCGTCACGGGCATCTTCGTTTCAAAGGTGAAGATGAGTTCCTCCCTGTCGGTCCCTTGCTTCCACGTCAGGGAGGCTCCGCCTGCATCGTGGGGCGGAAAAAGGCCCACAAGGGCCGCGAAAAGAAGCCAGGTCAGGCTGGCAATGGGGTGGGCGCGCACGGTCTGCTATTAGCAAGAATTGGGCAGAATATCATAACATGTTTTTTTTCTTGAGTTTCTCTATGAGGGTGGTACGCTTGATGCCCAAAATTTCGGCGGCCTTGTTCTTGACGCCGTCCACTTCCCCCAGGGCCTCGCTCAGGAGTCGTTCCTCGACATTGTCGAGGAAGTCCTTGAGGCCCATGCTCTTCTCACGCAGATCCTTCAGTTCCGGCCAGCGGAACGACGTGTCCAGGGCGGCTACCGGGCGTTTGGGCACGTCCACGCCCGTCTCCCTGAGGATTTTGTCCGGCAGGTCCACCACGCCGATGCACTCCCCGTCGCACAGAATGGACATGCGCTCCATGAAGTTTTCGAGCTCGCGGACATTGCCGGGCCAGGAGTAGCGGGCCAGGATGTTGGCGACCTCCTCGGCCATGGTCAGGATCTGCGGGCGATTGTTGGTACAGAAATTTTTGAGGAAGTAATGGGCCAGGACGAGGACGTCCTCGCCCCTGTCGCGGAGCGGCGGGAGCGTGAGGGGGATGACGTTGAGACGGTAGAAAAGGTCCTCGCGGAAGGCCCCTTTGCTGACTTCCTCCTCCAGATCCCGATTGGTGGCGGCCACCACGCGGACGTCGGCCTTGATGGTCTTGCTGCCACCTACGCGCTCGAACTCGCGCTCCTGCAGCACGCGCAGGATCTTGACCTGCAGAGACAGGTCCATCTCCCCGATCTCATCCAGAAAGACCGTGCCGCCCTGGGCCATCTCGAAACGCCCGATCTTGGTGCGGATGGCGTGGGTGAAGGCGCCTTTTTCATGTCCGAAGAGTTCGGACTCCAGAAGCTCGCGGGGGATGGCGCCACAGTTGATGGGAACAAATGGCTTGTCCCTGCGCCGGCTGTTGCGGTGCAGGGCCCGCACCAGCAGCTCCTTGCCGGTTCCGGATTCCCCCGTGACCAGGATCGTACTGTCCGAGGGCGCCACCTTGGCCAGAATCCGAAATACCTCTTGCAAGGCTGAGCTCTTTCCAATTATTCCACATGTATCAAACGACATAGCCTCTCCTGAAAAGGGGATAGACACGATGCTGTTCTGATTTTTTCAACCTGTCAAGAATATGACAGAAAAGCAACTCAAAAAATGTCGAGTCTTCTGCACTTTCCGTCCGGCAGTCGCCAGGCCGTTTTCCTTGCCCGCGAAAAGCGCTTCCTGGTGCATGTCCTGCTGGATGGCCAAGAGGTGACCGTCCACACCAATAACTCCGGCTCCATGCTCGGGCTGCTGCGGCCCGGTATGGACGTCTTCCTCTCGCCCGCGGCCTCGGCCAAGCGGCGCCTGCCCTATACCCTGGAACTCGTGCGGCCCCACGGAGACTGGGTGGGCGTGAATACCCTCACCCCCAATCGCCTGCTCCGGCGGGCCTGGGAGACGCGGGCCATGCCAGAATTGAGCGGGTACACAGACTTCTCTCCCGAAGCGAAATGGGGCCAATCACGCCTCGATGCCCGGCTGTCCGGACCGGACGGCGACTTCTGGATCGAGGCCAAGAACGTCACCATGGTCGAGGACGACGTGGCCTGCTTCCCCGACGCCGTGACCGAGCGCGGCCAGAAGCACCTGCGCGAACTCATGGAGCTCGCCGGGCACGGCGTGCGCGTCGGCGTCTTCCTGGCCGTGCAGCGGCCCGACGGACAATGCTTCGGACCGGCAGACTTCATCGACCCGCGTTTTGCCGAGCTTTTCTGGCAGGCCGCCGACGCCGGGGTGGAATTTTTCCCGCATGTGGTGCACGCCGGACCCAAAGGAATCGCCCTGGGCGAGCGCCTGCCCCTTGTCTCCAGGGGGAACTTCTGACAGTCCCGGCGTTCCACGGCATCAACACCCACTTTTCCGGAAGGATACCATGAACGATCATCTCATCCGCGTCATCTCCGACGAAGCCAATGTCCGCGCCATGGCCTGCCTGACCACGGCCACCGTCAGCGAGGCCTGCTCGCGGCACCGCACCAGCCCCACCGCGTCCGTGGCCCTGGGCCGCGCCCTCGCCGGCGGCGTGCTCATGGGCGCACTCCTCAAGGGCCGCCAGCGCGTAGCTCTCAAGTTCGAGGGCAACGGCCCCCTGGGCAAGATCGTGGTCGAGGCCGACCCCATGTGCCTGGTGCACGGCTACGTCGGCAACCCCGAGGCCGACCTGCCCCTGAAGGACGGCCGCTTCGACGTCGCCGGCGCCCTGGGGCACGCCGGACTCCTGACCGTCACCAAGGACCTGCATCTCAAAAGCCCCTATCAGGGCGTGGTCAACCTCGTGTCCAGCGAAATCGCCGAGGATATCGCCTACTACCTGACCGAATCCGAACAGACACCCTCGGCCATGGGCCTGACCACCATCCCCGACGACAAGGGCGGCATCGCCGTGGCCGGCGGGTTCCTGCTCCAGTCCCTGCCGCCCGCCAACGACGAGGCCCTGGACGCCCTGACGGAACGCATCCGGACCATGCCGCCCCTGGCGAAACTGCTCCTCGAAGGCGCGTCGCCAAAGGATGTCCTGGACCACATCTTCGGCGACATCGCCTACGAAATCCTCGGACACCAGGACGTGGCCTTCCACTGCGGCTGCTCCCGGGACCGCATCGAACAGGCCCTCATCACCCTGGGGACCGATGAAATCACCGCCCTGGCCGAACAAGAGCAGGAAACCGTAGTGACCTGCGAATTCTGCCGCGAACCCTACGTCTTCAGCGCAGACGACCTGAGGAAATTGGCGACGGAGAGGCACTAGCGGCGGTTTGGGGGAGAAGAGATGCCTCCGGCGGGCAGGGGAGAGACGAAATGCCTCCCGCGGGCAGGGGGCGCGCCCCCTGCACCCCACTTAAGGGGGGTGGGGAGGTTGAGACGGCGTCTGAGACGGTATGGATTCCACGCACGTGTCAGGCTACGCGCGATAGGCTGGCCTGGCCCGCCTTCGCGGGGATGACGCGTTGATGGGCGCCCACACATACCTTTTCAGGAAGAAGCGTTGGAACAGGAACATTTGCACCGCATGAAATCGGTGTCATCCCCGCGAAGGCGGGGATCCATGTCTTTCCCGCGCCGGTCGCCCATCTTTCAAACATGAAAAAAGGCCGCCCTCCTTGCGGAAAGCGGCCTGTTCGTTTTTTTGATTGAAAATCAGACCATCATATCGATGAACCTGCTCTCCATCTCCATCTGCGTCCTGATGGCCTCGGCGTTGGCGGCGAAGTTCCGTTCGTTCTCCATCATCTGCACCATCTCCGTGGCCAGGTCCGTGTTGGAGCCTTCCGTAAAAGTCTCCTCGTAGCGGCGGCCCTCTTCGGTCTCGACGTGCTCGCGGTTTCTGACCTGCGGGCCCGGATCCTGGTTTTCGGTGATGTCCGAGACCCGGACGCCGCGTCCATCGGGGCCGGATTCGTATTCGACCCGGCTGGAACGGAAGCCCTCGGTGTTCGCGTTGGCCACGTTGTTGGCCGCGACCTGCTGGGAAACGGAAAATGCGTTCATGGCCTGCACGTTTTCCATCATGGTGCCCCTCCTGTCATGACTCCTTTTTAGCCTGCCCAGGGCTTTCGTCAAGGTCCATCTGGTCGATGCAGGCATAGGCGCTGTGGTTGTGGATGGACTCGAAGGACTCCACCTCGACCTTGAAGCCGCGCACTTTCGGGTGGGCGGCCAGGCGGGACGCGGCATTGCGCACCACGTCCTCCACAAAGGTGGGGGCGGCAAAGGCGGCCTCGGTCACGAACTTCTCGTCCTCGCGTTTGAGCAGGGCGTAGACCGGTGAGGAACCGGACTCCTGGGCGATGGCGATGAGATCCTCGAGCCAGAGCATGCCGTGACAGTGCGCCTCGATGCGGACCATGGCCCGCTGGCTGTGGGCCCCCTCCCTCGAAATGGCCTTGGAGCAGGGGCACACGGTCATGACCGGCACCTCCACCCCCAGGACCAGCTCGACCTCCCCGTTGCGCAGCACGCCGCGAAGGAAGCAGGCATAGTCCATGAGGGCCGGGCTGGCCGTGGCCGGGGCGAGTTGCTCCAGGAAATAGGTGAAGTCGAAGCACAGGTGCGAACTCTGGGCCTGCAGGCGGTCCCGCAAATCCAGGAGCAGGTTCTTGCAGCTTGCCGTGTCCAGAGTCGTGTCCATGTCCCGCAGGGCTTCCAGGAAACGGCTCATGTGCGTGCCCTTGAACCGGGCCGGAAGATCCACGCTCAGGTCCACGCGTGCCACGGTCTGCTGCCGGCCCTTGGCCCGGTCGCGGACCGTCAGGGGGATGGAAAGATTTTTGACGCCGACCCGGTCGATGCGCAGGGCCACGTCGGCCGGGCCGCTCTGTACGTCGCGCATCAGGAGATGTCCTGCCCGGTGGTGGCCAGGTTCAGCTTGCCGTGCTTCACGCCCTTGGTGGAGATGAGCCGCTCGGCCGTCGTCTTGATGTCTTGCCCCGGGCCGCGAAGGATGAGCACTTCCATGCAGTTGTGGTGGTCCAGATGGATGTGCAGGGACGAGTGGATGACGTCCAGGGAAGAATGCTGGATTTCGGTCATTTTCTGGGCCAGGTCGGAGTGGTGGTGGTCGTAGACCAGCGTCAGCGTGCCGACCATTTCCCTGTTCAGGTTTTCCCATTCCTTTTGCACCAGGGTGCCCCGGATGAGGTCCCGGATGGCTTCGGAGCGGGTCTGATAGCAGCGCTCTTCGCACAAGGCATCGAATCTTTCCAGAAGATCGGAGTCCAGGGAAACTCCGAAACGTATTGTCTGACCCATGTTTCCTCCTACAGGTCTCAGGGGCGGGAGAGCTCCCAAACGTTGACGGTCATGCGTGCGTCCTCGAAGGGTACTACGACCTGGCCGCGGCTGGCTACCCGCCATCCCCGGCGGGAAAATCTCGGCCACACGTCCCGGGATACGGTTCGTTCGGGGTCACCGAACCAGACCTTGCCGCCGGGTGCCAGACAACGCAGGAGAAGTTTCTCCAGGGGCTCGAAAAACCTATTTTCGTAAAAGACGTCGCCGCCCCAGATAAGGTCGAAGGCGCCGGGGGCAAAGCCTGGGCGGTTCCAGTCCATGCACAGCCACAGGGGCTGGGGCACGGCGTTCAGGCGGGCGTTTCTCGCCGCAAAATACAGGGCGTCGCGTTCGTAGTCCATCCCCGCGACCAAGGCGCCCCGGGACGAGGCCACCAGCGCCGAAAGACCAAGACCGCAGCCAAGGTCCAGACACCGGCGGCCGGCGATGTCCTGCCGGACCAGCCAGTCGCACAGGGCCAGGGTCGCGGGCCAGAGTTCGACCCAGTAGGGGATGTGCTCCTCGGCCTCGGGAGCGGTATCGTCCATGGCCTGCCAGAGGGATTCCAGGTCCGCCGGGCGTTCCAGGATCCAGTCACGGCCCGCTGCGTGCACCGTGAGGCGTTTGTGGGGCGTATCAACTGTCGGCATCGGGCTTCATGCCGGCCATCATCTGGCCGATGCAATCGACCCGGGACTGGTCGTCGGCCGGAAAGATGTCGACGATCTCGCCGGCGAACATGACAGCGATGCGGTCGGCCAGCGCCAGGGCCTCGGAAAGGTCGCCCGTGATCAGGAGCACGCCGGCTTCTTCGCGGGCAGCCAACAGGGTTGCCCAGACTTCTTCAATGGCCGACACGTCGCGGCCCTGGGTGGGCTGCTCAGCCACGATGAGGCGGGGCCTGCGGTGAAATTCCCGGGCAAGTACCATCTTTTGCAGGTTGCCGCCCGAGAGCTGCCGGGCCTGGGAGGTCACGTCGGGCGGCCAGACCTTGAACTGTTCGACGAGTTCCCGTGCCACGGTCATGGCCCTGTCGCGCTGCAGCCAGACCGTGGAGCAGTAGCCCTGACGGGTGGTCAGCAGGAAGTTGTCAACCAGGTCCATGCCGCGGCAGACCGCCAGGCCCTGACGGTCTTCAGGCACATAGC
>CAZQYA010000029.1:0-23641 GCA_964597325.1 uncultured Desulfovibrionaceae bacterium | reverse complement strand
GACGCTGCACCTCGGCAATGTTGATGCTGAGCACGTTCTGTCCCGCCCCAACGCCTCCCATGGCCGCGATCTCCCCGGGGCTCAGACGCTTGCCGCCCTCGATGGTCAGATTGGCCAGGCCAAAGAACTCGTGGGCCGTGATCCAGCGGTAGCCCACAAGAATGGCGAAGCTTACCGCCACGACGAAAGCCATCCCCAGAACCCACTGCGTCAGCGTGCACAGGGTCCGTCCCAGGCCGGACAAAAAGCCACCGACCACATCACCCGTCTTCACGGGTTTGCGGCGGTCGACCTTGCGGGGTACGTTCCTGCGTACCTTTTTGCCCAGTACAGCCGTGCTCACGATTCCTATTCCTTGCCGTCCAGATAGTTCTGGCCGACGGTCCAGATGCTGCCCGCTCCCAAAGTCAGAAACAGGTCGCCCTCACGCAGAATTCCGCCAAGAGCGGCCTGCATGGCGGCGAAATCCTCGAAAAACTGCACCGGCGTGCTCGTCACCTGCCGAATGGCCTGAGCCAGACTCTGGCCACTGACCCCAGGTATGGGCGATTCGCTCGCCGGGTAGATTTCCGTCAGGAGGAGCTGATCCACCCCTTCGAAAACCTTGGAAAATTCACCGAACAAAGCCTGTGTCCGTGAAAAACGGTGAGGCTGGAAGGCCACCACCAGGCGCTTGTTCGGATAACACAGCCGAGCCGTCTCGAGGGTCGCGGCAATCTCAGTGGGGTGGTGCCCGTAGTCGTCGACCACCAGTACGCCGCCCCGCTCACCCTTGCGCTCGAAACGCCGGCCCACGCCTCCGAAAGCCCCCAGACCGTGGATGATGTCCTTCTTGGGGACTCCGGCCTCCATGGCCACGCCGATTGCGGCCAGGGCGTTCAGCACATTGTGTCGGCCGGGATGGGTCAGGGAAACCTCGCCCCAGACCTCACCACGATTGTACACGCGAAAGCGCGAACCCGCCTCGCATGAAGTGATCTCAGCCCGCAACACGTTACCCTCGCGGAACCCGTAGGTCAGGACCGGCCGCCTCACCCGCGGCAGAACGGACTGGACACCCGGGTCGTCGCCGCAGACGACGTTCAGGCCGTAAAAGGGAACGCTGTTCATAAAATCCACGAAACTGTCGCGAATTTCGTCGAGATCCTTGTAGAAATCGAGATGGTCCGCGTCGATGTTGGTGACGATGGACATGCGCGGCAACAGACACAGGAAGGAGCCGTCGGATTCATCGGCCTCGGCGATAAGATATCGCCCCTGGCCGAGCATGGCGTTGGACCCGTAGGCATTGAGGCGCCCGCCGATGATGACCGTGGGATCGAGTCCGGCTTCCATGAAGATGGTGGCCAGCAGGGACGTGGTGGTCGTCTTGCCGTGGGTGCCGGCCACGGCCACGCCGACCTTGAGACGCATCAGCTCCGCCAGCATCTCGGCCCTCGGGATGATGGGCACGCCCTTTTCGCGGGCTTCGACCAGCTCCGGGTTTTCCTCGCGCACGGCCGTCGACCGAACCACCACCTGGGCGTCGCGGACATTCTCGCGCGCATGGCCTGCGTAGACCGTCGCGCCCAGTGATTCGAGACGCTGCGCGACGGGTCCCTTGACCAGGTCGGAGCCGGACACCTCATATCCCAGGGTCAGAAGGACCTCGGCGATGCCGCTCATGCCCGAACCGCCGATGCCGACCATATGTATCTTCTTGATCTTCGATTTCATGCTCACCTTCGCCCGCGCCCGGTTTTGGCCAGGGTCAGAAGTTCGGCCACGACCCGCTCCCCGGCATCGGGGATGCCCATGTCGCGTGCGGCGCGGGCCATTCGCGCCAGAGTCTCCGGCATCTGGAAAAGGTCCGCCAGTGCCGCGGAAAGATTCAGATCATCCAGCTGTCGCTGCTGGAACACCAGGGCCGCCCCCGCCTCCTCCAGAAACCTTGCGTTGTTCAGTTGGTGATCGTGGGTGGCGTAGGGAAAGGGCACCAGGATACTCGGTTTCCCTGCGGCCGTGAGTTCAGCGATCGTCGTGGCACCGGCCCGGCAGATGATCAGGTCCGCAAAACGGTAGGCCTCATGCATGTCGGAAATGAACGGCTCCACCTTTGCCTGGGGATATTTCTCGGCATACGCACGACGCACTGTCTCGTACTCGTCTTTGCCGGTCTGATGCCAGATCCCGAGACCCAAGGCGGCCAAGCCGTCCAACTCCCGCACCACGAAGCTGTTCAGAGCCGAAGCACCCTGACTGCCCCCGACGATGAGAATATTGCGGCCCAGCACCCTTGATTCATCACGCAACTGCCGGATCTCGGCCCGGACAGGGTTGCCCGTGAGCGAAGCCGGAGGCGTGGCAAATGCCGGAGTATCCATGCCCTTGAAACTTACCATGACCTTATCCACCCGATTGGCCAGCACCCGGTTGGTCACCCCGGGCACGCTATTCTGCTCGTGAATGGCCGTGGGGACTCCTGTCAGCGCCGCGGCCATGGTGCACGAAAACCCGGCATACCCCCCCAGACCCAGGACAACGTCAGGCCTGAAGCGGCGAATGAGGCGCCATGCCTGAAAAAGGCTCCGGCCAAGCCACCAGGCCGTGGAAACGCTCTTGAGCCCCCTGCCGACCACGCCCTGCGCAGGCAGGGCCACGAACTCGATCCCGGCCTGTTCAACCCACTGCCGCTCTGGCCCCTTGCTACCGCCTACGAAAAGCATCTCACAGTCCGGTGCAACCTCACGAACGGTTTCGGCCACGGCCAGTGCCGGGAATATATGCCCGCCCGTGCCGCCTGTGGTCAGAATGAGCCGCTTCATGTGCGCACCTTCCGTGACAGGTTGAGCAGCACGCCTGCACAAAAGAACCCCGCAACCAGATGGCTGCCGCCGTAACTGATAAACGGCATGGGCACACCCTTTGGCGGGACGGCGCCCATGACCACGCCCATGTTCAGAAGCCCGCCGATAACCAGAATCGACCCCATGCCGAACGCCGTGATTCGATCCTGCATGGAGTCCTGGCGGACGCTGATCATGACCGTACGCCAGAGCACGATGCCGACCAGGATGATCACGAGGGAGATGACCACGACCCACAGTTCCTCACCGACCACAGCCATGATGAAATCGTTGTGCGCCTCGGGCAGGAAAAAGAGCTTCTGCTTGCCTTCGCCCAGCCCCTGCCCGAACCAGCCGCCGGAACCCAGCCCGTACAGGGACTGCACCAGCTGGTAACCGGTGTTCTGCGCATCCTTGAACGGATCCAGGAAGGAGAATACGCGACGAAAACGATACGGCGAATTGACCACCAGGAGCGCCGCAGAGACCAGAGCGAGCATCCCGGCCGAGCCCAGGAAGATGATCCTCGTTCCGCCCACGAGGCACATGAGGAACAGCAGGGCGGCCAGAAATACGGCGCCGCCGAAGTCCGGCTGCAGCAGAAGCAGAAAGCACAGGGCCCCGGTCATAAGGATGGGCGGCAGGAACCCCACGCTGAAAGTTTTCACCATTTCCTGCTTGTTGGAGAAGAAATAGGCCAGATAGAACACCAGGGCGATCTTGGCCGCCTCCAGGGGCTGCACCGAGAACGGACCGAGTCTGAGCCAACGGCTGGCGCCGCCCGCGGTGGTCGAAAACGGCGAAAAGACCGTCAGGATCAGCAGGCCGGCAGCCATCAGCAGCCAGAGGTAGGTATTGCGATAGAAAAACTCCATGTTCGACCGCGCCGCGAAGACCAGAACGCCGAATCCAATGAGCATGAAAAGCATCTGTTTCCAGAACAGGGCGTATTTGTCGCCGTAGACCTTCTCGGCCATGATGCCGCTGGCGCTCAGGACCATAATCAGCCCAAGGGAGGCGAGACCGACGATCGCTCCCAAAAGGATCACGTCGAAACTCATGAACTGGCGTGCCGCGTCGCGTTGGGTGATCTTCATGTCGTTCCCTCCACCCACTGGCGCACGGCGCGGTGAAAGGCCTTGCCCCGCTCCTTGTAGTTGGCGAACAGATCGAAACTGGCCGTGCCCGGAGACAGCAGGACGCACTCGCCGGGACGCGCCTCGGAACCCGCCCTGAAAACAGCCTCCTCGAGGGTGGCGTCCCAATGGATTTCCCGTCCGCAATCTGCCCAGGCCGTCTCAAAAATTTCACGCGAAGCGCCGAAAAGGTAGATGCTCCTGACACGTTCGCGGATATACGGCACCACGGCGCCGAGGTCCCCACCCTTGAAGACGCCTCCTGCCAGCAGACGCACGGGGCGATCCTGACTTCCCAGGGCCGCGATGATGGAGTCCACAGTGGTTGACTTGGAGTCGTCCACAAAAAAGATATCCCTGTGCTCGGCCACGGGCTCCAGGCGGTGCGGCAGGGTCGTAAAGCCCTCTATCCCGCGGCGCACATCGTCCTCACTCAGCCCGAAATGGCGACAGGCAAGATATGCCGCCTCCATGTTCGCACGATTGTGCTCGCCCGGCAGGCCGGGACATTCGAAACGCGTGGTCGGGACGAAGTACACGCGGCTGGCGCGGGTGAAATTCCGCCCTTCGAGATCACCCTTCATGGACAACGGCGCCACCGCCAGATCGCCGGCTTCCATTCTGGCGAACATACTCAGCTTGGCCTGAAGGTATTCCTCCATGCTCTCGTGGTAATCCAGATGATTGGGCGAAAAATTGAGCAGCACGCCCACCCGTGGCCGGAAAGACGGCGAATTCTGAAGCTGAAAACTCGAAACCTCGAGCACCAGGAGCTCGGCTTGCCGGCCTTCGAGCAGGTACTGGCTCAAGGGGGTACCAATATTGCCGCCCACGAAGACCTTTCGTCCGTTCTTCTCCAGGATGCGGCCGATAAGGCTCGTGGTCGTGGTCTTACCGTTGGTGCCGGTCACGGCGATGACCGGTTCCGAGATGAACCAGCTGGCCAGCTCCAGCTCCGAAACGGCCTGCACGCCATCAGGAAGCAACGAAGCCACCTTGGAAAGCGGGATGCCCGGACTCATGACGACCAGGTCGGCGCTCTGAAAATGCTCGGCCCTGTGCTCCCCTTTGATCACGGTGAACCCTTCGGCTACAGGCAGGCCATCCGCAACTTCGGCGCTGCGCTCGAGCAGCCGCACCGTCGCTCCAAGCCGGACCAGCAGACGCGCCGCGGCCAGGCCGGATGTGCCCGCACCGAGCACCACCGCAGTGTGCCCTCGAAGCTGATCGCCGTGGATGAACTCGCGCATGCCTAATCTACCTCAGTTTGAGTGTTCCCAGAGCCATGACCGCAAGCAGCAGCGACAGGATCCAGAAACGGATGATGATTTTCGACTCGTGCATGCCCTTCTTTTCGAAGTGGTGATGCAGGGGCGCCATGCGGAAGATGCGTTTGCCGCCGCTGGCCTTGAAATAACCGACCTGCAGGATGACCGAGAGGGTCTCCACCACAAAGAGCCCGCCCACGACGACCAGCAGGAGCTCCTGCTTGCACAGAATGGCGATGAACCCGAGGGTTCCACCGATGCTCAGACTGCCGACATCGCCCATGAAAACCTGGGCCGGATAGGCATTGAACCATAAAAATCCGAGACCCGCCCCGATCATGGCCCCGCAAACCACCGTCACTTCGCCCACGCCCGCGACGTAGGCCACCTGCAGGTAGCTGGCGAGGTTCACATGTCCCGCCACGTAGACGAACAGGGCGAAGCAGCCGGCCGAGACCACGGCCGGGCCGATGGCCAGGCCGTCGAGACCGTCCGTCAGGTTCACGCCGTTGGAGGCTCCGATCATGACGAACACGCCAAAGGGCACGTAGAACCAGGACAGGTCGGGAGTCACGTTCTTGAAAAACGGAACCATGAGCTTGGCCGAATACTCGGGAAACGACACCAGCAGCGTGACCGCGCCGACGCTGATGATGAGCTGCCCGAGCAGCTTGGCCCGGGGCGAGAGCCCGTCGTTGTGTTTCCGGACCACCTTCAGGTAGTCGTCGGCGAACCCGACGGCCCCGAACCCCACGAACACGAGAAGTGTCAACCACACGTACTTGTTGGTCAGGTCGCCCCACAACAGGGCGCTTAAGAGCATGCAGAATCCGAAAAGCAGGCCGCCCATGGTCGGCGTACCGCTCTTGGCCTGATGGTCCGGGCCGCCTTCCTTGATGTACTGCCCGAATTTGAGTCTGCGCAGCCAGCGAATGACCAGGGGACCAATGATGATCGAGAGGATGAGGGCGGTCAGCATTGCATAGATCGAGCGGAACGTGATGTAGCGAAACACGTTCAGTATGCCGATCTGATCGCTCAAGGGGTATAGAAGATGATAAATCACGCCCAGGTCCTCTCCATGTGTGAATAGTATCGCTCCATCCTGCAGCCCCGCGAACCTTTGAACAGCATGACACCCGCGTCATCGCGCAGGTTTGCGAGGGGCTGCTGCAGTTCCTCGACGGCGTTGACCACCCGGAACTCTCCGTCGAACCCGGCCAGACCCGCCAGAACGTCATCGGCATGGCGGCCATGGAAAAAAACATGCGTTGCAGGGGTTGCCGCGACGAGGCGACCCAATTCCCGGTGCGCCCGGGCGCTGTCCTCACCCAGTTCGCGCATCTCGCCCAGCACCAGGACCAGACGCCGTCCACCGGCAAGACACCGCGCCTCCTCGATGGATCGAGCCATGGATACGGGATTGGCGTTGTAGGTGTCGTCGATGAAAAGCCATGTTCCGACACGCTTCTGCACAAAGCGTTGCGCCACAGGGCTGAAAGCGCCCAACCCGGCTTCCAGCGCCGGCACGGGCACCCCGAGTTCCATGGCCATGGCCGCCACGGCCGCCACATTCTCTGGAACGTGCACGCTTGAAGGGACGTGCAGACGGATATCCCCGCCCCCGACACGCAGGGTGTACCGGATGCCCTCCGGGGTGTTCTCGCGCTCCAGGCAGGAATAGTCCGCGGCAACACCGCACCCGGAAAAGCTTACCTGTCGCAGCGTTCGTCTGGAGCACTCCTCGACCAGGGCCTGATAATCGGCGCTGACGCAGGCGAAGCCGCCGGGGCGGACATAATCCAGGAGCACGCTCTTCTGCTCGGCCACACCGGCAAGGGACCCCAGACCTTCGAGATGGCAGGCCCCGATGTTGATCAGAAGGGCTGCGTCCGGAGCCAGGATGAAACCGAGCTCGTCCATGTCACCCGGACGGCTGATGCCCAGTTCCAGGACCCAGAAATCTTCGTCCCCACGCATCTCGAGGATGGAGAGAGGCAGTCCAATCTGGTTGTTTAAATTTTTGAAATTCTTTGCTGTTTTACCCTGAAGAGCCAGAACCTGGGCCAGCATCTCCTTGACCGTTGTCTTGCCGGCCGAACCTGTCACGCCAATGACCCTGGCGCTGGCCCGCTCCCGCCAGGCCCGTGCCAGTCGGCCCAGAGCTACGGTTGTGTCCCGAACCAGCAGAACCGGCACCGCCACGTCCAGCGGCGCACTGGCCACCACGGCACATGCCCCGTTCTCCACAGCCTGCGCTGCGAACTCATGACCGTCGAGCTTTTCGCCCACGATGCAGAAGAAGAGATCACCCGGCTGCACGGCGCGGCTGTCGATACGGACACGGACGATGGTGGTCTCGTGCTCCAGGTCGACTGTCGCGCCCATGGCTGCGGCGATATCCTGCAGGGTCATGATCATTCCAGAAACTCCCGTACGACTTCGAAATCCGAAAAATGCCGTTTCTCCGTACCCACGACCTGATAATCCTCGTGCCCTTTGCCGGCGATGAGCAGCGCGTCACCGCGGTCCATGGCCTTGATGGCCAGCCCGATGGCCTTGCGTCTGTCGACCTCGCGCAGAACCTGCGCAGCCCCGTTCAGGCCCGGCGCGATCTGATCGAGAATGGCCTCGGGGTCTTCGGTCCGGGGGTTGTCGGACGTCATCACGATCACGTCGGCGTGCCGGGCAACGGCCTTGCCCATGAGAGGACGTTTGGTGACGTCCCTGTCCCCTCCGCATCCGAAGACCGTGACCAAACGCCGAAAGCCCATGCTCTTGAGAGCTACGGACACCTTTTCGAGAGCGTCGGGCGTGTGGGCGTAGTCTATGAAAATATCAAGCCCCCGGTCGTTAGGCACCCGCTCCAGGCGTCCGGGAGCCCCGGCGGCCCGACCAAGGCAGTTCAGCTCACCGGGACCGAGTCCCGACAACAGGCCCGCTCCAGCCGCGGAAAGAAGGTTCGCAGCATTATGCCTGCCAACCAGTCCCGTCACGATCTCAAAACGCGCGCCTTGATAGTCCATTTCCAGCTGCATGCCCCAGGTCCCGGAAGACAGGATTTCCGCGCGAAGATCGGCATCTTCGGCCTCAATGCCCACGCCGAGCAGGTCCGGGCGTTCAGCCTTGAGCCTGCGGCCATATTCGTCATCCATGTTGACCAGGCCGCGCTTACAGCGCTCATCGCCCAGAAAAAGACGTGCCTTGGCCTGGAAGTACGACTCCATGTCGCCGTGATAATCCAGATGATCCTGGGTCAGGTTGGTGAACACCCCGACCTCCACGGGCAGGCCGGCCAGACGGTCCTGATCCAGGGCGTGAGACGAAACCTCCATGACCAGCGTGTCCACGCCGTCGCGCGTCATGCGCCCGACCATTTCATGCAGGCTCAGGCAGTCCGGGGTGGTCATGGTGGCCGGGATGTCCACGCCGGGCCAACTGCACTGCACCGTCCCGATGATGCCGGTGGAAATCCCGTTTTCGCTGAGCATATGCCGGATCAGATGCGCCGTTGAGGTCTTTCCGTTGGTACCGGTGACGCCAATGACGCGCGGCAGACGCTCCTCAGTGCCGCAGGCGGCCCGGGCCAGAACCCCGAGTTCCCGGCCTGGATCGTCCACGGCGAGATAGGCCACGCCATCGCGGCGCGTCACATCGGCGCCCTTGGCGTGGATCACGACACGCGCGCCGTGCGCCACGGCGTCGTCGATGTAGCGGGCCCCGTCGCCCCGCGTGCCGGGAAGCGCCACAAAAACATCGCCAGCCTGCACCTTCCCCGAATGGGTGCGCAGACCGGTTCCTTTTCGGAGCATTTCCAGCACGGTTTCGCGTTTCATGCGCTCACATCCTAACCCGGTTGATTCGCCAGCCACAGCCGGCATTCCTTATCCGAAGGCCATTTCTCCCCGGGAGCGGGCTTCTGTCTGCCGATAATGACGCCCTCCCCGCTGATTTTGGGCACGATGCCCCTGGCCACCAGTATTTCCAAAGCTTCCCGCACCGTGGTGCCCTGCAGGTCGGGCATGATCCCGGTGTCTTCGTTCACATGCTCCACACGCTGTACCGGAGCAGCGAACCTCATGGCCGGCGCCTGGGCAACGAAGGGTCTCTTTGGCGGTCCGGTCAACATGCCCGTGGACGTCATCAGCTGCACACCGACGTTACGCACCTCCGGGGCGACCAGCACGCCGCCGTAATGTCCGGCCTGGGGCTCGTCAACCAGCATGAATACCAGGTACCGGGGATTGTCCGCCGGAAAGACGGCTGCAAAGGATGCCACATATTCGTTCCCGTACCCGCCCGCAGGGCTGGCCTTCTGGGCCGTGCCGGTCTTGCCCGCGACGCGGACGCCATCGATACGCGCCTGCGTGCCGGTCCCGTCCTGCTGAACGACTTCCTCGAGCATGGACATGACCTCTCCGGCGACGTCCCTGTCGAAAACCCGCACGCCCTGGACGCGCCGTTCCGGCTCATGCACGAGGCGCAGTGGAATTCTGATCCCACCGTTGGCAATACACAGGTAGGCTTCAACCATCTGCAGCATGGTCACGCCTATACCCTGTCCGAAAGCCATGTTGGCCAGTTCCACATCCCCCCACTGTCCCGTGGGACGCAGCAGCCCGGACGACTCGCCGGGCAGCGGCAGGCCGACGGGGCGCCCGAAGCCCAGGGCATGCAGATACTTGGAGTACTTCTCGGCCCCCATACCCAGGGCGATCTTGGCCGAACCGATATTGCTGGAATACCGGACAATCTCGTTGACTGTCAGATCTTCGTACTTGTGCGTATCCTTGATGCGCCGTCCTCTGACGCTCCACCTGCCGTTCTCGCAGTAAATCTTTGTCGAAGGTGTACAGACCCCTTCCTGCAATGCCGCGGCGACCATGAGGGGCTTCATGGTCGATCCGGGCTCGAAAATATCCACGGCAATGCGGTTCTTCCACTCACCGGCGCTCTTCCTGACCGAATTGGGATTGAAGAGCGGATAATGCGCCCAGGCGAGAATTTCTCCGGTGGGGACCTCCACCACCAGGGCCATGCCCGATTTGGCGCGAGCCCGGTCCACGCTGCGCGCCAGGGCGTCCTCAGTGGCCAGCTGCACCTGGCTGTCCAGGGTCAGTCTGATGTCATGACCGTCGAAGGAGGCCCTGTCGCCCCCCTCCACGGAGGAAAGCCGGTTGCCGGCAGCATCGCGCTGTACCGCAAATTTGGTCGAGGACGGGGTCAGCTTGTCGTTGAAGGCCTTTTCCAGCCCCTCGATGCCCTTGCCGTCCGTGTTCACGAAACCAAGCAACTGTCCGGCCATATGCCCCTGAGGGTACTGGCGCGAATTTTCAGCTTCCAGGTGGATACCCGCTATGGCCGCCTCTCTGACGGCCGCGGCCTGGGCGTCGCTGATCTTCCTGGCCACCCACACGAAGCGGCGCTTGGATTTGAGCTGCTTGGCAAGCCTGGCCGGCTCCCTGTCGAGAATCCCGGCCAACTTTCGGGACGCGGCCCACACGTCCTTGACTTCGTGCGGACGCGCATAGACCGAAGGCGTCGCAATGGACTTGGCCAGCAGCAACCCGTTGCGATCGAAAATCTCTCCACGCCTGCCCGAGACCGTTTCCGAAGCCCAGTACTGGCGATTGGCCATTTTGGCGTATTCCGGCCCCTTGACCACCTGGACATGGTAAGCTCTCGCCCACAGACCAAGAAGCGCCACGGCGAAAAGCACGCCGGCAAAGATGATTTTGCCGCGGCTTCGGTCCTTGGGTGGTTTGCTTCCGGTCTTGGCCACGAATTTCCCGCCTATTCCTGCAAGGTCCGTATCTGGTCGCGATGCGGCGGCCGCAGTCCGGCTCCTTCGGCCCTGGCGCGCAGGGTCGTCGGAGCCAGCAGGTACTGTCGCTCCACCTGCAACTTCGAATGCTGATCCCGTTTTTCCTGAAGCTCCCGTTCAAGCGTCTTGAGCTCGTAAGCCAGGTCCACACGTTCGATGTTGACCCAGACGAGCCCCAGCCCCAGGATTATGGTCCCCATGAACACCAGCACGAGGCCCAGGTAACCCGAACCCTCGCCCTTCATGTGCCCTCAACGGCGATCCGTTCCGCCACGCGCAATTTGGCGCTTCTGCTGCGACTGTTCGCCCGCATCTCCGCTTCGCCAGGCAGCAGCGGCTTGCGAAACGGCAACATAAGCCTCTTCTGGTGTCCGCACTGACAGACCGGATACTCGCGGGGGCACAGGCACCCCGTGCTCTCTTTCCGAAACGCCCGCTTCACGATGCGGTCTTCCAGAGAATGAAAGGAGATGACGGCGATGCGTCCGCCCGGGCGCACATAATCAACGACACGCTCCAGAAATTTTTCCACTTCGGCGAGTTCCTGGTTCACCTCGAGCCTGAGGGCCTGGAAGGTCTTGGTCGCGGGATGATTACGCGCCATGGCCCTCCTCTTGGCCGGATAGGCCGCCGACACGATGCGGGCCAGCTCAAGGGTGGTTTCGATACGCGCCTTTTCCCTGGCTTCGATTATGCCCCTGGCGATGCGTCCGGCCATGGGCTCTTCGCCGTACTCCCAGATGATGCGCCGCAAACGGTCATAGGAAGCACCATTGACGATATTCGACGCGGGCTCGCCTCCGGAACCGTGATCCATCCGCATGTCGAGCGGCCCGTCGTGCAGAAAGGAAAATCCCCGTTCGGGGGTATCCAGCTGCAGAGAAGAAACACCCAGGTCTGCCACGACGCCGTCGAGGAGATCCCATCCTATTTCCCGCAATGCCGTGGCAAAGTGCTGAAACGAGACATGAGCCAGTTGCACGTTGTCGCCGTATACGGCGAGCCGCTCGCCCGCCTTGGCAAGAGCCTGGCGATCCCTGTCCAGCCCGAGCAGATGGGCCTGGCCTCCGGTGAGCTCCATGAGCCGCGCCGCATGCCCGCCGAGTCCGAGGGTGGCGTCCATGTAGTAGCCGCCAGGCTTGGGGTCGAGCCAGTGCATGATCTCGTCGATCATCACCGGGATGTGATCGGAATACGCTTCCATGGCTTCTCCGATCAGAACCGCAGTTCGAATCCGTTGCCGGCCAGGTCATCCATGACCTGGTCGAAATTCTCCTGCATGGCCGTGCGCTGGGCCTCGAAACGTTCCAGGTCCCAGATTTCGAACTTGCGTCCCACGCCGGCCAGGACGATATCCTTCTGCAGGCTCGCGTAGTTGCGCAGATGAGGCGGAACAAGTACCCGTCCCTGTTTGTCCAGGGTCACTTCGACAGCTCCGGAGATGAAGAACCGATGAAAGTCCCGGACCCGACGGTCCGTCATGTTCAGCTTGGAAAAACTCTGCTCGATGAGTTCCCATTCAGGCAGGGGATAGGCGGCAACACAGTCGTCGAAATTCGTCAGAACGAGCTTGCCTTCGGGCGATTGGGCAAACACCTCATCGCGGAATTCCGGAGGCAGCATGAGCCGCCCCTTGGGATCCTGCGTGCGATGTGAATGCCCTCTGAACATGTTCTCCCCTCACTATTTTCCACTTTTTACCACTTTTTACCACTCTTACTCATGCACCTCCTCGGGAGTCAAGCCATTCCTCCATTTTTTGCCTGCTCCCCTACGAAAAAGACACACGCCCAACATGTCCCCACGCAGCGGAAAGGACGCCTCCTGCAAAATACCCGGTAGAGCCAAAGGGACGACGCTCCTCCTGTGAAAATATAACAAACTGAATTTCAAGAAAAAAAACAAAACGTTATTTCTGCTTGGGAGTTCCTGACAAAAAAATTTCCTGTTTACCCACAATGCCTTGACTCCCAATTTCGAGAGGCATATCCCCTGAAGTGGAAAAGATAACCAATTCTTTGCGACTCAAAATAAAGTTTCTAACGCCAAGAGTAGGATTCCAGTTTGCACAGGCCTCGGCTTAATGTGCGTATGGAAACGTATGTCCTTCTTCCCTGAAGACTTGGACGCGCTTTTCTGTTGCATTTTCTTTAACGTTTCAAAAAATTAAAAACCGGATCACTGTTTTTACAGGCCGATTAACAATGGATGTCACTGCTCTTCTAGCCTTAGCCACTGCAGGAATTCTCGCCGGCATGATGACGAGTCTGACCATGCCTCGCTCGTGGGTGTCATTAACCTGCGGGGGTGCTGCGTGCGCATGTATCGCAGCGGTGATGATCCTGACCGGAGCTCCTGTCTGGGAATATCGCAGCGACTGGATTGTCGGCGGGGAACATATTCTGCTCCGGCTGGACGAAATCGGCGCCTTCTTCCTCCTGCTGCTCTGTGTCGTCGGGTCGGCTGGAGCCATATACAGCCGGGAATACTGGAGCGACGACGAACAGCCCCGTTCCGCCCGCACCGGCAGATTGTGGTGGAACATAATGCTCTTGAGCATGGGCCTGGTTCTGACGTCCTGCAACGGACTTCATTTTCTGCTCGCATGGGAAATCTTTGCCGTCAGCGCCTACTTCCTCATTACCCTGGACCGGGAGAAAGCGGACGTCCGCAGCGCGGGATGGACCTACCTCGCCGCCTCGCACGCCGGCACCCTGATGCTGTTCGCCTTCTTTGCGAGCCTGGCCGGACACACCGGCAGTTGGGAACTCGGTCCCATGCGCCACCTCCCGGAACTGGCCCCGCTCTACTGGCTCGTCCTGGCAGGATTCGGTATCAAGGCCGGCCTCTTCCCTCTGCACATCTGGCTCCCGTCAGCCCACGCCAACGCTCCGAGCCACGTCTCCGCCATCATGTCCGGAATGGCCATCAAGATGGGCGTATTCGGACTGGTGAGATTCGCGTCCTGGATGCCGCTGCCCGCAGGGGCCGGCTGGACCGTTGCCGCCCTGGGATGCGGCAGCGCCGTTCTCGGCGTGGCGTTCGCCCTTGGCCAGCACGACCTCAAAAGGCTGCTCGCCTACCATAGTGTGGAAAACATAGGCATCATCCTCATAGGCCTGGGCTTCGCCATGGTCGCGCTGCAAAGGGGCTGCCCTGAATGGGGTGTGCTGGCGATGGCCGGAGCCCTGCTTCATGTATGGAACCATGGCCTGTTCAAAGCTCTGCTCTTCCTGGGAGCGGGGTCCGTGCTCCACGCCACAGGCACGCGGGAGATGAGCCGTTTGGGCGGCCTGTGGCGGGCCATGCCCTGGACCACGGGTTTCTTTACCCTCGGAGCCATGGCCATCAGCGGACTCCCGCCCCTGAACGGCTTCGTCAGTGAATGGCTTGTCTTTTCCGGTCTTTTCGACGCGGGGACACGCCTGGGGGGAGCGCTCCCGGGAGCTGTCCCGGCGGCAGTCCTTCTCGGAGCAACGGGCGCACTGGCACTGGCCTGCTTCATCAAGGTCTGCGGCGTGGTCTTCCTGGGCGCCGCACGGACGAAATCGGCGCAAAATCCCCGGGAATGCGGCCCCGCCATGCGTTCGGCAATGGCGCTTCTGGCTTCGGGTTGTCTGGCCATAGGACTTGCCCCGGCCCTCTTCTGGCCGACGCTGCTCCATGTCGCGGGGGGCTGGTTCGGAACCGGAACGCCCCTGGATCTGCCCAACCGTCTGGCGCCCCTGGGTACCGCCCACCTGCTGATCGCCGTGCTGGCCGTTACCGCGGCGATGCTTGCGGTCCGGCAACTGCGATCCCGCACCGCCCGTGCCGTGACCTGGGACTGCGGCTATGCGACGCCGTCGGCACGCATGCAGTACACGGCGGGATCCTTTGCCGGAATCATCACCGGCTGGTTTGCCTGGATTCTGCATCCGGAGACGCACGAAACCCGGCCCGAGGGCTTTTTCCCCACCCGCGCAGACAGGACCCAGCACACCCCCGAAACCGTACTGGAGCGTGTCGTTAGGCCCTGCGGAAACGTCATCCTCAAACTTGCCGATCTGGCTAGGGGATTCCAGCACGGCAAGACCCAGGCCTACATCCTTTACCTGTGCGCAGCGCTCGTGCTGCTCGCGCTGGCCGTCTTTCTAACCGGGGCGACGCCCTGATCTTTCAACACTCCAAGCATAGAATCGCACATGTACCTCAATCTCACCCAGCTAGCCGAGTCCTTCGGGGTCTCGGAACATGTCGTGACCGAATGGGTCCGCAAGGAAGACATGCCCCACGTTCACGACCGGGACAGAATTCTTTTCGAAAAAGGGCCCGTCCTGGCATGGGCCGCGCGCAAGGGGCTGGCAGCCAATGCCGGCTTCCTCGCCCAGTCGGCCCCGCCCCTGACCGCTGCACTGGATCTCGCGGCACTGCTGAGGCGGGGCGGAATCTGGCGGAATATCTCGCCAGGCGACCTGCCGGACGTGTTCGAACGCGTCCTGGACGCACTTCCGACCCTGACGCCAGCCGTACGCGGCATGCTTATGCACCGCATAAGCAGCCCCGACGGGCTGACCGCAGCTCCGACCGGACAGGGATTCGCACTGCCTCACCCGGCCTCCGGAGTATTTCTCGGAAAAGCCTGCGCCCTGGTAGCGCTCATCCAACTGAACGCGCCTTGGGGCTGGGCCGAACCCCCTGACGGGATTCCGGTCACGCGTCTTCTGTTCTTCATCTCGCCCACCCCGCGTCAGCATGTGAATATGCTGGGCCTGCTGGCACGCGGCATCTCCTCGGGATTCCTGGAACAGGCTCTGAGCGAAGGCCGCGACGATGACGCGCTGATCCAGGCGCTGGTCTCAGGCAGCGGGCTGCAGCCGACTCCACGCAAGGACGGCTCCCGATGACCGCCATGACCGCGCTGCTCCTCGGCTCCTCCGCAACACTGCTGATCCTGGCCGCGGCGGCGGGACGTCGGTTTCCCGCAACCTGGCTGGCCCTGAACAGCATCGGCTCCCTGGCCGGATTCATTGCGGCGGCAACCGTGCTCGCCACAGGCCGGGCATGGACCTGGAGCGGCGGTCCGGCACTTGGGGGGGAAGACATCATCCTGAACCTGGATGCCCTCAGCGCGCTTTTCCTGATTCTGGTGTGCTTCGTGGGCGGCCTCGGAGCGCTCTATTCCCGTGAGTACTGGTCAGAACACCACTTCCCGCACTCGGCCCCAAAGGGAAGAGTCTGGTGGAGTGTCCTGGTGCTTTTCATGGGATTTGTCCTGACCTGCGGAAACGGCCTGCATTTCCTGTTTGCCTGGGAGGGCTTCGCCCTGAGCGCCTATTTTCTCATCACCCTGGACAACAGGCATGCCGCGGTGCGCAGGGCTGGCTGGCTGTACCTTGCCGCATCCCACGCCGGCACCATGGTCCTGTTCGCCTTCTTTTCGGCCATGGCCGCCAAGACAGGCACCTGGATCCTCGGACCTATGCACTCCAACCCTGAACTGGCGCCCCTCTTCTGGCTGGCGCTCTTCGGATTCGGGGTCAAGGCGGGCATGTTCCCCCTGCACATCTGGCTTCCGTCGGCTCACGCGGGCGCCCCGAGCCACGTCTCGGCGATCATGTCCGCCGTGGCCATCAAGATGGGCGTATACGGTATCATCCGTTTCAGCGGATGGTTGCCCCTCCCCGCAAACGCCGGATGGGTCGTCATGGGACTCGGCTGCACCAGCGCCCTCGTCGGCATCATCTTCGCCATGACGCAAAACGACATGAAGCGCCTCCTGGCCTACTGCTCGGTGGAAAACGTCGGCATCATCCTCACAGGCCTGGGCCTTTCCCTCCTGGCCACCGCCGGCAATCATCCGGCCTGGGGACAGGCGGCCCTGGCCGGAGTTCTGCTGCACGTCCTCAATCACGGACTTTTCAAATCCCTGCTCTTTTTCGGGGCAGGCTCCGTGCTACATGCCACCGGCACCAAGGACATGACCCGACTCGGCGGCCTTTGGCGAACCATGCCCTGGACGGCAGGCCTCTTTGGCCTGGGCGCCGTGGCCGTGGCCGGCCTGCCGCCCCTCAACGGCTTCATCAGCGAGTGGGCCATCTACCAGGGCCTCCTGCGTGCCGTCGCCGTAAAAGGCGAAACGTTCGCTGTCCTGCCGGCCATCATTGTCCTGGCCGGGACAGGAGCCCTGGCCCTGGCCGCATTCGCCAAGGCTGTAGGCATCGTCTTTCTGGGTGCCTCGCGCGGGCGGGCGGCCCTCAATGCGACCGAATGCGGCTGGGCCATGCGCGTACCCATGATCGTGCCGGCCGTGTTCATGGTCTCCATCGGGCTCATGCCCGGGCTGTTCCTGCGTCCGATTCAAAACGTCATCGCTGTCTGGGCCCCCCAATGGGCGGCAACCGATTCGCTTCTCCCGACCAGGACGCTGGGCGGGGCGCACACCCTGCTCTTCTGTGCCCTGGTGGTCGCCGCCCTGACGATACGCCACAGGATCCGCGCCAACGGCACCCGCCGGGGACTGACCTGGGACTGCGGATATTCCGCTCCGACCGCACACATGCAATACTCCAGCGGCTCCTTTTCCGGCATCGTGACAGAATGGTTCACCTGGGCCCTCAGGCCGGATCGGCGCATCAAACGCGTGCATGGCTACTTCCCGCAAGCCGCCCTGGCCCTGGAGAGAGTCCCAGAGACGGTGCTGGAAAAAGGCATCGGCCCCGTGGCGCGGGCGGTCATGGTCGTGTCCAGCGTCGCCAGAAACATGCAGCATGGCCGGCTGCACCTCTATATCCTTTACGTATTCCTCGGAGTCACGACGCTCGGAGTCCTGGCATATCAAGGGGGGATGTGATGTCCGTATTTTTGGATTTTTCGTTGCGGCTGCTGATATGGCTGCTCGTTGCGCCGCTTCTTCCCGGCGTCATCAACAAGGTCAAGGCCTGGGTGGCCTGCAGGCAGGGGCCGCCCGTACTCCAACTCTACTACGACCTGGCACGGCTATGGCGCAAAAATGTGGTCATCAGCACCCTGGCCTCTCCCGGCTTTGTCATCGCTCCAGCCGTTGCCTGGGTAGCCGTGACCGGGGCGGCCATGATGCTGCCTCTGGGCGCCGCCGGGGCACCGCTCTCCTTTGAGGGCGACGTGCTGCTCCTGGTCTACCTTCTCGCCCTGGCCAGGTTCTGCACGGCCTGGGGCGCCATGGAAACAGGTTCCGCTTTCGAGGGCATGGGTACGGTCCGCGAAGTCAGCTTCGCAGTCCTGGCGGAAATAGGTATTATCACCGGCATCCTGGCTCTGGTGGTTCATTCCGGAAGCACCTCCCTCTCCTCCATGTTCGCTCCCCTTCCCGGGCCAAGCGCCGCTTTGCTCGCCGTCGGACTCTTCATCATTCTCCTTGCCGAGAACTGTCGGGTACCCTTTGACGACCCAAACACGCATCTTGAGTTGACCATGATCCACGAGGTCATGGTCCTTGACCACAGTGGCCCACCCCTGGCCGTGATCCTGCACGGGGCCTCGGTCAAGATCATGCTTTTCGCGGTCTTCCTGGCTCAGGCAGTGCTTCCCCTCTCGGAGCTCCCGCTGCTCAAGTCCGTCGCGCTGCTCGCTGCGGCAGTGCTCGCGGTGACTGTGGCTGTCGGTCTGGTCGAATCCCTGATGGCCAGACTGGCTTTCCGAAGAGTACCCCTGCTGCTGACCATCGGATTCCTTTTCTGCCTTTTCCCCCTGCTTCTGACGTGGATGGGTGACTTATGAACGACTCGCTGAACCTTCTCATCGGCCTGGCTATGGGCCTGAATCTTCTGGCCCTGGGCACCAGCCGCCTGCCCGTGCTGATTCGCGCCGTGGGAATCCAGGGTGTACTGCTGGGGCTCGTGCCGCTGGTGCTTGAAGCACACGATCTGAACTGGCGCCTGGTGGTCATCACCGTAGCCACTGTGGCCGGCAAGGGTTTCCTCATCCCGGGGCTCCTGCACCGCGCCATGCGCACCGCCAACATCGCACGGGAACTCGAGCCGTACATCGCCTACATCCCGTCCCTGCTGCTCGGTGCGGGCGCGACCATCGCAGCCGTGGGCCTGACCCGCCAGCTTCCTCTCCTGCCCGAGCATATGGGCACCCTGCAGGTCCCGGGAGCGATTGCCCTCATCCTCACGGGCTTCATCCTGCTCATCGGCAGAACCAAGGCAATTTCTCAAGTCTGCGGATACCTGATCCTCGAAAACGGCATATACCTCGCGGGACTCCTGCTCATCCGTTCCACACCCATCCTGGTGGAATTCGGCATCCTGCTCGACGTCACTGTAGGCATCTTCGTCATCGGCATCATCGTCGACCGCATTCAGCGAGCCTTCGATTCCCTGGACACCCGTAAACTCACGGCACTGCACGAATGAACTCGACTCTCCTCATACTCATCCCCCTTGCCGGGGCGGCGCTGGCCGTCATCTGGCCGGACAAGCGCACGCGCCCCCTGCTTCTGCCGGCCGTTGGCGCGATCCACTTTGCACTGTGCGCATGGCTCATGGCCTCTCCACCGGCATTCGAACCCTCCGCCTGGCTGGCCTTCGACCCCCTGGCGGCCGCTATCCTGCCGAGCGTTTCCCTGCTGTTTCTCGTCTGCGCCTGCTACGGAGCAAGCTTCCTGAAGATCAAGGAACAGGACAACCGGATCTTCGTGGCGTCTCTGCTTCTGAGCCTGGGGCTGTTGAGTGCAGGGCACCAGGCCCGGCATCTGGGCATCCTGTGGATCGCCACCGAAGCCGTGACCCTCGCCTGTGTGCCCATCATCCACTATACAGGAACGCCCCGGGCCTTTGAGGCCACCTGGAAATATCTGCTCGTGGGTGGCACGGGAATCGCTCTGTCCCTGCTGGGGTCCATCTGCCTGGGCTACGCATCCCTGCACGGAGGCGGCTCCGGAGACATCACCTTCACGGCGCTGCTCGCTCACGGCCCCAACCTGACGCGGGCTTGGGTCCTGACAGCCTGGGTCCTTCTGCTGGTCGGCTACGGAACCAAGATGGGGCTGGCCCCCATGCACACGTGGAAGCCCGATACCTACGGCGAAAGTCCGGGTATTGTGGGAGCGCTGATGGCAGGCGCTGTCACGTCCGTGGCCTTTACCGCCATCCTGCGCGTCAAATCGATCGTCAATGCCGCAGGGGCAGGCGCGGCCGCGGACCAGACCCTGCTGGCCATAGGGCTCTTCTCGACGCTGGTCGCAGCGCTCTTTCTGCTGCGCACCCGCGACTTCAAACGCATGCTCGCCTATTCGAGCATCGAGCACATGGGAATTCTCTGCATTGCCTCATCCCTGGGCAGCGCGGGGGTCTGGGCGGCCCTCTTCCACGTCTGGAGCAACTGCCTGACAAAAGGATCCCTCTTCCTGTGTGCGGGCAATATGGCGCGAGCGGCGGGGTCAGGCTCCATCGACGATGCGCGAGGCATGTCCAAGATACTCCCGCACACGTCCACGCTCTTTGTGACGGGCATGTTCGCCATCACGGCATGCCCGCCCTTCGGCCCCTTCTTCAGCGAACTCCTCGTCATCCGCACGGGCCTGGCCTCCGGTCATTGGTTGGGAATCGGAATATTCCTGGTCTGCCTGCTGCTGGCCTTCTTCGGACTCTCGAACATCGTCTTCGCCATCGTCGACGGTCGGCCGCGGCTGAAGAATCCCAATCCTCTCTATCTCAAGGAATCCGCCGGAATCATCCTGCCCCCGCTTTTGCTCCTGGGGGCTTCCCTCTGGCTCGGTCTTTTCACCCCGGCCATCCTCAAAGATGTCTGGTCCGCAGCAGTCCTTCAACTCTTTCCAATACCATGAACACACCGTTTCTCACTTTTGCCAACGCATCGAGAGTTCCCTGGGCCTCGATCCCCGTCTTTTCGGCGACCAAGCTCGTGCGCCTGACCGGTGAAATGATGGCGTCCGGCGCCAGACTGTGCACCTGGTTCGGCGTTCCCGACCATGATGAAACATCGCTGGTTGCCGTCCTGGCCATGGACGATGACAGCGTCCTTGGCGTTGCCCGCAGTGAACCGATCCGCGGCTCGTACCCGTCACTGACGGTCAGGTACCCGCAGGCCCACCTTTTCGAACGCGAGGTCTGGGAACAGTACGGCCTGGTTCCCGACGGGCATCCCTGGCTCAAGCCCGTGCGCCACGCCAACGGCAATGCCCCTGCCAACGCGCCCTTCTTCAGGGTGGATGGCGGCGAGGTGCACGAAGTGGCCGTAGGTCCCGTACACGCGGGAGTCATCGAACCAGGCCATTTCCGCTTCCAGTGCGTCGGTGAAGAGGTCATGAACCTTGAGATTGCTCTGGGTTACCAGCACCGTGGCATCGAGGAGGCCCTGGCAGGAGGTCCGCACCCGCGGACCGTGCACCAGATGGAAGCTGTGGCCGGAGACGCGACCATTGCCCACGCCACAGCCTACGCCATGGCCATGGAGGCGCTCGGAGAAACGGAAGCGCCACTGCGTGCCCAGTGGCTGCGGGCCATCGCCCTGGAACTCGAGCGCCTGGCCAACCACACTGGCGACATGGGCGCCCTGGCCCAGGACGTGGCCTTCCTGCCCACCTCCTCGGCCTGCGGCAAGATTCGCGGAGACTTTCTGAACCTCACGGCCCTGCTGTGCGGCAACCGTTTCGGACGGAGCCTGGTCCGGCCAGGCGGCTGCCTCCACGACCTGGAGCCAGAGCGGCTCCACACGCTGACCGAACGGCTGGAGACCCACCTGGCAGACGTGGAGCAGGCGATCTCATGGTTTTGGGACGCCGCTTCAGTGCGGGTCCGTTTCCGAAATGTGGGCGTTGTACACCCGTCCCAGGCCAACGACCTCGGTCTGGTCGGTCCTTGTGCGCGGGCGTGCGGCCTGGTCCGCGATGTGCGCTTCGACCATCCGGCCGGGTGGCATCGCTTTTCCCAAACTCCGGTCGCCGTCTGGCCGAGCGGCGACATCTTTGCCCGGGCCAGGGTCCGAGCCCTGGAGATACAGCGTTCTGGCCGCTACCTTCTCGAACAGCTGGCGGCCTCGGTGGATGGAGAAATCCGTACCGCACCTGCCGCATCCATGCCCGACGCCCTTGCCGTGGCGTTGGTGGAAAGCTGGCGAGGTGAAGTGTGCCATGTCGCCGTCACCGACCACCTCGGCCGATTCCGGCGCTACAAGGTCACGGATCCCTCCTTTCACAACTGGACCGGAATGACCCTTGCCCTGCGCGGCACGGCCATATCGGATTTTCCCATCTGTAACAAAAGCTTCAACCTGTCCTATTGCGGATTCGATCTTTAGGGGGCGCACATGTACGTTTTGGATACCCTGCTCAACCGGATGCGCCGCGGCTGCATGACCATGCCCTACCCCAAGGGCCCGGCGCCTGCGCTACCCGACCGCCATGGCGGTGCCTTGCGGCTCGATGCATCGAAATGCCCCGCTGACTGCGCCGCCTGCATCGACGTCTGCCCAACCGCGGCCATCACACACCATCCTGGCGAGCCAGCGGCCCTGGACCTCGGCCGCTGCCTGTTCTGCGGGGCGTGCGTCCAGGCCTGCCCGCACGGGGCGGTAACGCACACCAACGACCACCGCATGGCTGTACGGCGGCGTGAGGACCTGATCCTGGGAAACCCCGAAGAGGAGGAACTGCGCCTTGCCGAGGCCCTGGACAAAAAAATGCGGCGCCTGTTCGGTCGATCCCTGAACCTGCGACAGGTCAGTGCCGGCGGATGCATGGCCTGTGAAGCCGACATCAACGTGCTCGGCACCATCGGTTGGGACCTGGGAAGATTCGGCATCCATTACGCGGCATCCCCGCGGCACGCCGACGGCGTGCTCATCACCGGGCCGGTGACCAAAGGCATGGAACTGGCGCTGCTGAAGACCTGGGAAGCCGTCCCCGAACCACGCATAGCCATCGCTCTGGGCGCCTGCGCCATCGACGGCGGACCGTTTATCGGCCATCCGCAGCACAACGGCGGGGCGAAATCCATCATCCCCATCGACCTCTACATACCCGGCTGCCCGCCCCATCCCCTGACCATCCTCGACGGCTTCCTGCGTCTGTTGGGCCGACTCGAAAAGTGCAGGAACTGAACGATACGCCACCAGTGCCAAGACAAAAAAAATGACCGGGATTTCTCCCGGCCATTTTTTTTGGCGTAAATGCGAAGCGGTTTAGTACATACCGCCCATACCGCCCATGCCACCCATGCCGCCGGGCATGGCCGGAGCGGCTTCTTCCTTAGGCTTCTCGGCGATGGCACACTCGGTGGTGAGCAGCAGGGAAGCCACGGAAGCGGAGTTCTGCAGGGCAATGCGGGTCACCTTCTTGGGATCGATGACGCCGGACTTCAGCAGGTCTTCGTACTCGCCGGTGGCGGCGTTGTAGCCGAAGTCTTCCTTGCCGCTGCGGACCTTGTCGATGACCACGGCACCTTCGACGCCGGCGTTGCCGCAGATCATGCGGATGGGCTCCTCGATGGCGCGGCGGATGACCTGCACGCCGGCGGCTTCGTCGTCGTCAGCGGGCTTCACGGCTTCCAGAGCGGACTGGCAGCGCACCAGGGCAACGCCGCCGCCGGGCACGATGCCCTCTTC